>JAZRID010000042.1:0-7844 GCA_045645125.1 Oscillospiraceae bacterium
AGCGCGCCGATACCCTTGGGACCGCCGATTTTGTGTGCGGAAATGCTGATAAAATCTGCGCCGAGGTCCTTTGCCGTAAACGGAATTTCCAAAAAGCCCTGTACAGCATCGGTGTGCAGGAGGGCGTGGGACTGGCGGATACGCAACAGGGCCGCCACTTCGCTGATGGGGTAACAGACACCGGTTTCGTTGTTGACCAACATCATACTGACCAGTGCGGTGTCCTCACGCAAGGCATCGGCGACCTGTTGTGTGGTGATGGTACCAGCGCGGTCGGGCTTGAGATAAGTGACCTCGTATCCCTCCTGCTCCAATGCTTTCATCAACTGAATCACAGCACTGTGTTCTACAGCGGTGGTGATGATATGCTTACCGACACGGCGGTTCTGGTGTAAGGCGGCGCGGATGGCCCAATTGTCACTCTCTGTGCCACAGGAGGTAAAAAATAACTGGTTACTCTGACAGCCGAGTGCCTTGGCGATTGTATTACGCCCCTCGTCTACCAGTGCTTTCGCTGTACGACCGACACTGTATTGGGCGGAGGGATTGCCGTAATTTTTCGTCAAAGCGTCGACCATAGCGGTGGCGACTGCGGGGGAAACAGGGGTAGTGGCGGCGTAATCAAGATAATGCATACAAAAAACTCCTCTACAGGCGGCAGGGGAAATTTTCACTTGCCAACCGAAACATTGTGTAATATAATAAAAAATCCGCGAAAGTGGGGAAATACGGACGATTGTCCGTTAAAATCTACCAACCAATTATTATATCGTTTGTCGAAAAAATTTGCAAGGGGGGCACATATGAAAATTGCAATATATACCTTGGGTTGCAAGGTCAATCAGTATGAGACACAGGCGATAGAGCAGGAATTGACAGGGCGCGGACATACATTGCTTCCCTTTGAGGAATCCGCCGATGCGTATATTATCAACACCTGTACGGTTACGGCAGTGAGTGATAAAAAATCCCGCCAGATGATTCGCCGTGCCAGAAAAGAAAATCCCAATGCGATTGTGGCGGTGTGTGGCTGTTATGCCCAGACAAAGCCAGAGGAAGTCGCCACACTGGGCGTGGACCTCGTCAGCGGTACAGGCGACCGCATGAAGTTCCTTGATTTGCTGGAAAATGCGGTGCGCGAAAAAGAGCCCGTGCTGGCAGTGGATGAGGCACTGCGTAGACGAGTGTTTGAAGTGTTACCAGCAGGTGGCATGGCGGCGCGCACCAGAGCGATGCTGAAAGTCGAAGATGGATGCGTAAATTTCTGTTCGTACTGCATTATCCCGTACGCGCGCGGTCCTGTGCGCTCGTTGCCGTTGGCGGTGGCGGTGGCGCAGACCCGACAGCTGAAGCAGGAGGGATACCGTGAGATTGTGATTACTGGTATCGAGATTTCCTCGTGGGGACAGGAGTTTCGGGATGGTACCTCGCTGATTGACCTGCTGGAAGCGGTGAGCGAGGCGGCAGGTGAGATGCGGTTGCGTCTGGGTTCACTGGAACCGCGCACCATCACCGAAGAATTTTGTCGCCGTGCGGCGCAGTTGCCGAACCTGTGCCCCCATTTCCATCTGTCGATGCAGTCGGGGTGCGATGCTACCCTACGGCGCATGAATCGAAAGTATGACACCGCACGATATCAAGAAAGTGTGGACTTGCTTCGCCAATATTTTGACCACCCTGCGATTACAACGGATTTGATTGTGGGATTCCCTGGGGAAACCGAGGAGGAATTTGCCCAGACACTCGATTTTATCCGCCGGTGCCGTTTCGCAGAGATGCACATTTTCCCCTACTCCATCCGCACGGGGACCCCAGCGGCTACGATGGCGCAGGTGAGTGGCCCTGTGAAAGACCAGCGTGCGTCACAGGCGGCGGCTGTGGCACGGGAGATGCAGGAAGCGTACCTCGCCGCGTGTGTGGGACAGGTGTTCCCTGTGCTGTACGAGCAGGAGCGTGGGGGACGCTGTTGCGGTCACGCACCGAATTATGCGAGCGTAGCTGTGCCGACCGACAGCGCACAGCACAATACAGTGCTACCCACCCGTATTGTCGGTGTGGAAAACGGCGTGCTACTAGGGGAAGTTTTAGCCTGATTTCGGACGAACGGCGACGACAATACCAGAATCCAAGTCCTTTTTCTTGCATTTTGCGGATGATTTTTTTGTGAAATGCAAGAAAAGGCTTGCGTTTTTAAGGTCCGTATGGTATTATTGCACCAGTAAGAGTAGTTTAGGTAGAGTGGACTGTAGCAGTCCGCTCTTTTTCTTGACTTTTTTCAGGAGGGAATACGAGAATGGCAAAAGTGACAGAAATCGTGGCCGAACTGGCCGCCCCTGCTGTAGCTGCGGCAGGCTGTGAGCTGTGGGATGTGGAATATGTGCGCGAGGCAGGTATCTGGTTCCTGCGCCTGTATCTCGATAAAGAGGGCGGTGTGGATATTATCGACTGCGAAAATGTCAGCCGTGTCGTGAGTGACCTGCTCGATGAGGCCGACCCCATCGAGGGCAGTTACACCTTCGAGGTGTCCTCCGCTGGTGCGGAGCGCGTTCTGAAGCGTCCTGCTGATTTTGAGCGATTTATGGGCAGTCCTGTGTTCGTGAAGCTCTATAAAAATAGAGATGGTCGGAAAGAGTTCTCTGGCCACCTCACAGGCTATGCCGATGGCGATATTACCGTGACCGTTGGCAAGCAGTCCTTGACTTTCGCCAAGGACGAAGTGGCACTTTGTAGATTGAGAATTGAATTTTAAGACAATTATAGGGGTGTAGGAAAATGAAGTGTGATGAAATCTTTGCCGCACTGGCATTGTTGGAAAAAGAACGCGGTATTTCGCAGAGCTTTATGATGGACAAAATCGTGCAGGCGTTGACAACTGCCTATAAGCGCGACCATGATGGCGTGGAAAATGTCATCGTGGAGGTGGATGAAACCAAGCGTGACCTCAAAATGTTCGTGCAGAAGCAGGTCGTCGAGGAAGTGATGTACCCCGGTACCCAGATTTCCTTTGTCGAGGCACGCGCAAAGTTTAGAAATGCCACCGTGGGCGATGTCGTCAATATCCCCGTGGATACCGTTGAATTTGGCCGTATTGCCGCTGGTAATGGTAAGCAGGTGATTATTCAGGGCCTGCGCGAGGCAGAGCGCGGTATGGTGTACAATGAGTTTAACTCCAAACAGCATGAGATTTTGACGGGTATCGTTAGCCGTATTGACAATACTGGTGATGTCCTCCTGCGTATCGGCAACGGTAACGAGAGCACCGAGGCGCGTCTGGCCAGCGGTGAGCAGATTAAGGGCGAAACCCTGACCGAGGGACAGCATATCAAGATTTATGTCGTGGAGGTGCGCCGTGGCAACCGTGGCGCACAGGTTATCATCTCCCGTACCCACCCCGGTCTGGTGAAGCGTCTGTTTGAGTTGGAAGTGCCCGAAATCTTTGACGGCACGGTGGAGATTAAGTCCATTGCGCGTGAGGCTGGTAGCCGTACCAAGATGGCAGTCTGGAGTAACGATGAGGCAGTTGACCCCATCGGCGCGTGTGTTGGCCCCGCCGGTCAGCGCGTGGGCAGTATCGTGAACGAACTGCGCGGTGAGAAGATTGATATTATCAAGTACAGCGAGGACCCTGCTACCTTTATCGCTGCCGCACTCGCCCCTGCCAATGTGTTGAGTGTGCGCCTGAGCGACGAGGGTAAGGCTTGCCGTGTTGTCGTACCCGATGACCAGCTGTCCCTCGCTATCGGTAAGGAGGGGCAGAATGCGCGCCTTGCCGCCCGTCTGACAGGCTATAAGATTGATATTAAGCCCCAGAGTTACAAGGAAGAAGAATAAATAAGAAGGGCGGTCGTTGCATTGCAGAAAGTGAAAAAAATCCCCCAACGCCAGTGCCTTGGCTGCCGGGAAATGAAAAATAAAACAGATTTGATTCGTGTGGTGCGTTCGCCAGAGGGAGAAATTTCCCTCGATGGCAAGGGAAAACTCCCTGGACGCGGTGCGTATGTCTGTCCAAATAGTGCCTGTCTGGTGAGGGCAAGAAAGGCGCGCGCCTTGGAACGCGCACTGGAAACCACCATTCCAACCGAGGTCTATGAACTGCTGGAGCGTCAAATGGGGGAAGAGTATGGTCAATAACAATATTTTGCATATGCTCGGTCTGGCCCTGCGCGCAGGGCGACTGGAAGTAGGCGAGGAGCCTGTCGGCGCGGTGTGCCGTGCGCGTGACTGCCGACTGATTCTCGTAGCACGAGATGCGGCGGAGAATTCCTACCGCCGTGTGCGCCACTTCGCAGATGCAGGACAGTGCCTGTGGATTTCTGTGCCGTATACCAAAGAGGAGCTGGGTGGTGCCGTCGGACGCACTTCCTGTGCGATGATGGCGGTGACAGATATCGGCTTTGCCGAGGCGATTGCGAAAAAACTCGCCGCCGCCGACCCTGAAAAGTATACACGCACCGCAGAACAACTGGCGGTCAAGGCACAGCGCGCCGCACAGCGGAGAAAAGAACAGCAATCCCATGAGAAAAATGTCCGCATGGGCGGTAAAAAACGCACGGTGAAACAATAACATCATACGGTCCACCGTAGGATACCCCTAGAGGGGTGGCTATGGGTGTATTGTGGTGAATCAACCAATCACTTATTGGAGGTGGCCTAATTGGGCAATATCAAGTATAAAGTGAATGAACTGGCAAAGGATATGGGTCTGCAAACCAAGGATATCGTTGAGGTGCTGAATAAGTACTCCAACGCACCGAAGAAGTCCGGCCAGAATCTCGAAGAAGAGGAAGTGAACCTGATTTTGGAGTATATGACACAACACCATCAGGTGTCCAATATCGAGGTAATCTTCGCGGAAGCCGCCGAGCAGGCAAAGGGCGAGGAGAGAGGGAAGCACAACAAGGCAAATCCTTCTGCCCCCGCAGCAAAGCAGCAGAATGCGAAACAGGATGCCCCTGCCGATACGGCTGGTGAGCAGTCCAATGCCTCCCGCGTCCCTAAGACAAAGGTGGTAGATACCCGTAAGGCCACCAATATCAATCTGGATAAGTACGACGAAAAGTTGCAGGATATGGCGGAGACCAGCGACCGCGGTAAGCGCGGTAACATGGAACAGAACAAGGAAAAGTTCCGCAATGCCGGTGGCAAAAAGAAGCAACAGCAGATGAACTTCTCCAACAAGCGCAAGCAGGAGGAGCAGGAGAAACTGCGTAAGTTGCAGTTGGAAATCGCCAAAAAGACCCCCCTCACCGTCAAAATCCCCGACGAAATCTCGGTCGGTGAACTGGCAAGCCGTATGAAGAAAACGGGTGCAGAGGTCGTCAAGTGCCTGATGAAGAACGGCATTATGGCCTCCCTGAGCCAGTTGATTGACTTCGATACCGCCGCGATTATTGCCGAAGAACTCGGCTGTAAGGTGGAGAAAGAAGTCGTCGTGACCATCGAGGAGAAGCTGATTGACACCGCCGAGGACCGCGAGGAGGATTTGGTCCCCCGCGCCCCTGTCGTTGTCGTTATGGGCCATGTTGACCACGGTAAGACTAGTCTGCTGGACTGCGTCCGTAATGCGAGCGTTGCTTCTGGCGAGGCTGGCGGTATTACCCAGCATATCGGTGCCTATCAGGTGCAGATTAACGGCAAGCCGATTACTTTCCTCGATACCCCCGGCCATGAGGCATTTACTTCCATGCGCGCCCGTGGTGCGATGGTTACGGACATCGCCATTCTGGTGGTCGCCGCCGACGACGGTATTATGCCCCAGACGATTGAATCGTTTAACCATGCAAAGGCCGCAGAAATCCCTGTTGTCGTTGCGATTAACAAGATGGATAAACCCACCGCAAACCCCGACCGTATTCAGCAACAGCTGACCGAGCACGGTCTGGTGAGCGAGGAATGGGGCGGTGATACCATCATCTGTCCCATCTCTGCAAAGACTGGCATGGGTATTGACAACCTGCTCGAAATGGTCACGCTGACCGCTGAAATGGCAGAGCTGAAAGCGAACCCCAACCGTGCCGCACAGGGTACCGTCGTCGAGGCGCGTCTGGATAAGGGCCGTGGTCCCGTTGCCACTCTGCTGGTGCAGAATGGTACCCTCCGTCAGGGCGATATTATCATTGCAGGTACTGCTGTGGGTCGTGTCCGTGCGATGGTGGACGATAAGGGCAACCGCTTGAACGAAGCAGGTCCCTCTGTGCCTGTCGAGATTACTGGTCTGGGCGAAGTGCCTGGCGCAGGTAGCACCTTTAACGCGGTCGCAGATGAGCGTCTGGCGCGTGAACTTGTCGAACAGCGCAAGGCTGAGGAGAAGGCGAGAGCGAATGCTCCCATCCAGAAGGTTTCTCTGGAAGACCTGTTTAGCCAGATTCAGGCTGGTGAGATGAAGGACCTGAACCTGATTGTCAAGGCCGATGTGCAGGGTAGTGCGGAGGCGGTTAAAGCCAGCTTGGAGAAGTTGACCAACGAGGAAGTGCGTGTGCGCGTTATCCACAGCGGTGTCGGTGCCATCAATGACAGCGATGTGATGTTGGCTTCCACTTCCAAGGCGATTATCATTGGCTTTAATGTCCGTCCTGATGCGTCTGCGCGTGATAGTGCCTCCCGTAGCAATGTGGATATGCGGATGTACCGCGTTATCTACGATGCCATCAACGAGGTCGAGGCCGCTATCAAGGGTATGCTTGCCCCCAAATTCCGCGAAGCTCTGCTCGGCCATGCCGAGGTGCGTCAGACCTACAAGGTGTCTGGTGTCGGCACGATTGCTGGTTGCTATGTGCAGGATGGTAAAATTCTGCGTAACTGTCAGGTGCGTATTGTCCGCGATGGTATTGTTATCCACGAGGGCAATCTGGCATCCCTCCAGCGTTTCAAAGACTCCGTCAAGGAAGTGGCATCTGGCTATGAGTGCGGTATGAGTATCGAGAAGTTCAACGATATCAAGGACGGCGATATCATCGAGTGCTTCACCATGGAGCAGATTCAGCCTGAATAATTCCGTATCGATGTACCAAACTATCACACGGGCGGGGAGAACGCTCGCCCGTGTTTTTCCCTCAGTGCAAAGGAGGAAATCAGTATGGCAAGTAATAGAATTGGGCGTATCAATGACGAAATTCAGCGCGAGTTGAGTAGTCTGATGCGTTCCCTGAAGGATCCTCGTCTACAGAATGGACTGTTGACCATTACCCATGTGGACACAACCCCTGATTTGCGCTATTCTCGTATCTTCGTGAGCGCACTGGATAAGAGCCAGGAGAAGGAGATGCTCAAGGGACTGAAATCCGCCGCAGGCTACCTGCGCCGTGAACTGGGGTCTGCGCTGAAATTGCGCTATACCCCTGAGTTGCAGTTTGTCGCGGATGACTCCATCCAGCAGGGCGCGCACATCCTCGAGATGTTGCGAAATCCCAATGTGGTCAAGCCCCCGAATCCTGCAAACGAGAATATCATCCTCGAGGATGAGTAACACAGCACAATGGGGTTGTCGTGTTATGCGACAACCCCTCAAAAAATTTGAAAAATTTTTAAAAAACTGCTTGACAAATAGATGGTTTTGCAGTATAGTAATTCTTGTCCGTTCGACAGAACAAAATATGGCGGCGTAGCTCAGTTGGCCAGAGCATTCGGTTCATACCCGAAGTGTCACCGGTTCGAATCCAGTCGCCGCTACCAAACTCCCTCCCAAAAGGGAGTGAGTTTTTACCCTTGGCGCGTTGGTCAAGCGGTCAAGACACCGCCCTTTCACGGCGGTAACACGGGTTCGATTCCCGTACGCGTCACCAGACGGAATTTCCCGTCTATGGAGGCTTAGCTCAGCTGGTTAGGGCGCCTGCTTCACACGCAGG
>JAZRID010000043.1:0-2151 GCA_045645125.1 Oscillospiraceae bacterium
TCAAAACTGCTGTAAGCGAAGCGGTGACCAATGCGATCGTCCACGCCTATCCGGATACGCTGGGGCGCATCGTTGTCCGTACAAGAATCCTTGATGAGAATGTACTGGAAATCATGGTACGCGACTGGGGCTGTGGTATTACAGATGTTCAGCGTGCACGTGAACCAATGTATACCACCGGCGGAGAGGAACGAAGCGGAATGGGTTTTACGATCATGGAAAGTTTTATGGATATGGTCAAGATACGATCGGATCCGGGCAAGGGGACGCGTGTCACTATGCAAAAGCGTATCAAGCCGCGCCCAAGTAAGAGATGACAGCGGAAACGATCGAATTGCTGGTGCAGGCACAGCAGGGGGATGAAACGGCTGCGGAGGAAGTTCTGCGGCAAAACAGTGGCCTGATTTGGGCGGTGGTGCGCCGTTACTACGGCAGAGGGGTGGAGAGCGACGACCTGTACCAGTTGGGGTGTCTGGGCTTCCTCAAGGCGGTGCGAGGCTTTGACACGGCATACGGGACGCAGTTCTCCACCTACGCCGTGCCCAAGATTGCAGGGGAGATTCGGCGGTTTCTGCGTGATAGTGGCGCGATGAAAGTCGGGCGCGCGGTGCGTGAGCAGAGTTTTGTTATCTATGCCGCCCGCGACCGCCTGCGCTTCTCCTTGGGGCGAGAGCCTACCTTGTCCGAACTCTCCGAGGCGACTGGATTGTGCGCCGAGGAGATTGCCGCCACCGAACTGGCAACCGCCGTCCCAGACAGTCTGCAACAGGAGAATGCAGACGGCTTGCCGTTGGAGTCCACCTTGGCAGACAGTGTGACGGAGGAGCATATGGTGGAGAAAATCGCGCTCCGTTCTGCTGTCGACCACCTCCCAGAGCAGGAGGGGCAGACCATCCTCCTGCGGTTCTTCCGTGGGATGACCCAACAGCAGTGTGCGAAGATTCTGGGGGTCAGTCAGGTGCAAATCTCCCGACTGGAAAAGCGCGCTATCGAACGGCTACGGCGCGAGATGGGGTAGCACGACAGAAAACAAGAGAAAAACAAAAAAATAAGCAACCCCACGATTCGGTAGAACAAAAATCGTGGGGTTACTTCATCTGTTCAATTGTCAAATCATGTTCCCACCTTTCTATATATCCCGTGGTAAAAACTTTTTTCCATCCGTTTGAATCAGACACAATTTGTATGGTGGGTAGATATACCCGTGCTGTTTCGGTTGTGAAATTTGTTTTTATTGGGATAGTAAGTTGAAAGCTAGGGGATGTCCGCCAATCTCAAGTACTCGTCGACGGACTGAGTTTACTTGCACATTGGTTTGTACCTCCTGTTTGGGATGTCTAAAATATACCACAGTAGCGAAGTAAAGTCAAGTACTTTTTTGAAAAAAATGTTGAAAAATTTTTTGCCTGCGTGCTATACTGTAGGCACACACTTGGGAAGGGAGTAACAGGGCGATGTATGACGAATTGACCGCGGTAGATATCCAGAAGATGCAAGAGGAATTGGAGCATCGCATCCGTGTCCTGCGTCCGCAGTTGATTGCGGATGTGCAGACGGCGCGCGCCTTTGGCGATTTGAGTGAAAATTTTGAGTACAAGTGCGCCAAGCAGGAGAAGAACCGCAACGAGAGCCGTATCCGCTATCTGGAGCGGATGATCCGGACAGCGAAAGTTATCACGGTACAATCGGACGAGGATGTTGTGGGTCTGTTCGATACCATTGTGGTATTCCATGAGAAGTTGGGGAAAGAGATGACCTTTCGGATTGTGACCACCCTGCGACAAGATGCACTCAAGGGGCGTATTAGTAAGGAGTCCCCCGTGGGGAAGGCTATGTTGGGACACCGTGTCGGGGAGCGTGTCTTGGTGCGCGTCAACGACGACCTGCAATACCATCTGGTGATTCGCGCCGTCGAAAAAGGGGAGGATGATACCACGATGGAGATTAGTTCGTATTAAATACTCCCTTTTACCTTTTGTGTGGATGGAAGATTTTCTGTTGATTTTACCAACTATTGAATCTTAGGCAGATATTTGTTAGAATATATCTGACCGATAAATAAGAATTTATCGAACTGTTAGACAAATTTGAATTTGATGAGGTAACAACCATGAAAACTAAAAACCTTGCAACGATATATGCCATTGTTGC
>JAZRID010000044.1:0-1037 GCA_045645125.1 Oscillospiraceae bacterium
AACTGGATGGACAGGACGGTTTCTGTCGTGCCACTGAGATTGATACAATTACTCGGCAGAGGAATTGACAAGCGAATCTCCGAATCCGAGAGCAAATCGCTCAAGTCCACAACCTCCAGCGCGATACTTTCCTTGGTGTTAAGACTTGCCGCCTCTCCAGCCACCTCGATAGAACCCACCGACAGGGACCAATTGACATTTTGCAGGGAAGAACCAGGGGCTTCGCTGAAATGCGCGACCAACGGCAGGGTTTTTACTACATATACAGGGACAGTGACCTGTACACGCTTATCAGAACGGCGAATTTCGCTATTTTCGATGATATTTCCATCCTTATCGTGCAGCGTGTAGTCCAGTTCGCGCCGTATCGTAGTATTGGCATCCGTCAAATCGACTTGGATATGCGCCTCTGTAATGAGGTCCACATCCTCCTCACGGCCACGGAGCGTAATGACCGACGGCTGGGCAATCAATTTCTCCGCCATATAGATGTGGTTCTGGGCTACTTCACCGACAATATCCACGGTGACTGGCACGGTTTTTTCATACATTTCAATGATACGCACTGTCACTGTCGAAACAGAGCTTCTTTCCACGCTCACAGAGGAGGGATTGATGGTATCGGGTGTCAGAATTTTGTAGTCCAGCGGATAGGTACCCACTGCGGTGATATTGGTCAAATCCACTTGAATCCCCAAATCCGCACGGCTCAAACCAGTAATGACACTACGGGGACCACGCAACTCAACATCAATGGTAATATCCCCGCCCTGTGCCAACATGAGGCCACGGCTGGGCAGTGTGTCCGTTTCCCCGATAAACTCCACAGGGATATAGTGAAACACTTTCGTGATGGTATTTCCTTCCGCATTGTCCACATACAGCCAGAACGCAATCGCAAACAACAGCGACAGCACCATATAGAGAATCTTATTGCCCTTCTCACTCATTGTTGCCATCACCATCCTTCTTATTCTTCTTCGGTTTGGGATTCATCCACGCTGGTTTTTTCTTATCGGCACTGTCGGGATTCTCCT
>JAZRID010000045.1:0-2620 GCA_045645125.1 Oscillospiraceae bacterium
ACAACCACAGCCGTTGCGGTGCTGGGGATGGCATTGTCAGCGGTACCGCCCACCACGCTCACCAGACGCAGTTCGCCCAAGGTGTTGAGCAGGTCTGCCATCAGCTTGTTGGCATTGGCAAAGCCCTCGTTGATAGCCACACCAGAGTGACCACCGCTCAAATTGTCGAGATTCAGGGTGCAAATAGCACCTTCGGCATCGGAAGCAGTAATCGGCATGGTAATGCCAGAGCGCGCGCCACCAGCACAGCCGACGGTCAGCACACCCTCCACATCGGAGTCAATGTTGATGAGGTACTGGCTCTTGAGGTCACTGCCATCCAGACCGACCGCACCGAGCATACCAACTTCTTCATCCACGGTCATCAGTACTTCCAGAGGGGGATGCACCAGCGTGTCATCGTCCAGAACCGACATCGCCATGGCAATGGCAATACCGTTGTCTGCACCGAGGGTTGTACCACGCGCCTTGATGTAACCATCCTCAACAAACAGCTGGAGGGGGTCCTTTTCAAAGTCATGCACCACATCGGTATCGCTTACGCACACCATATCCAGATGGCCCTGCAACATGACAGTGGGATGATTCTCATAGCCGGGGCTTGCCTTCTTCCAAATGACCACATTGCCCAGTTCGTCACGGCGGCAAGCGAGGGAACGCGCACGGGCGAAGTCGAGTGCCCAGTTGGTTGCGGCCTCGGTGTTGCCAGAGCCGTGGGGCAACTGGCACAGCTCCTCGAAGAAGCGCAGAACGCTCTTAGGCTCAATGGTGGCCAGAACACGATTTTCCATAGAAAAATACCTTCCTTTTTTCATCGAATTACAGCAGATACGCATACGGTCTGCCGTCGGGTATTTCGGTCAATTTCTATCATACACTAAAACTTTCAAAATTGCACTATGAAAATAGAAAAAGATGTGGTAAAATTATAAGGTATGTATGTGTCCCGAAAAAATTTCAAAAGGAGACCCCAAAATCATGGAAGCTTATGTTTCTTACAGCGTAGAGCAGGCTGTCCGTCTGCTCGCCATCGACAGTCCCTCCGGCTATACGCACCATGCCGCCGCGTATGTCATTGAGGAATGTAAAAAGCTCGGCATTACCGCCGAATTGACCACCAAGGGCGGTGTTCTGTTCTGCATCAACCCCGAAGCCGCCGAGGACAATGCCCTGCTTCTGGAGGCCCATGTTGATACCCTGGGTTGCATGGTGACAAACATCTCTGGCAACGGCCGTCTGAACCTCACCAATCTGGGCGGTATGAACGCCAACAATGCCGAGGCAGAGAATGTCCGCGTTGTCACACGCGAGGGCAAGATTTACAGCGGTACTTGCCAGCTGAAAAACGCCTCTGTCCATGTCAACGGCGACTACTCCTCCACCAAGCGCACTTTCGACACTTTGGAGATTGTTATTGACGAGGAAGTGGATTCCAAGGCCGATGTGGAGAAACTGGGCATCATGCCCGGCGATATCGTGTGTTTTGACCCCCGTACCACCGTCACCGAATCCGGCTTCATCAAGAGCCGTTTCTTGGACGACAAGCTGTCTGTCGCCATCCTGCTCGGTCTGGCCAAGGCAGTGAAGGAGGGCAAAGTCACGCCCACGCGCCGTGTTTGGTGCCATGTGACCGTGTTTGAGGAAGTCGGTCACGGCGGTAGCGCATCTGTCCCTGCTGGTGTGACCGAGGCTATCAGCGTCGACATGGGCTGTGTCGGCAACGGTCTTGGCTGTGACGAGCGCAAGGTTTCTATCTGCGCCAAGGACAGCGGTGGACCCTACCATTATGAGATTGTCACCGCACTGGTCAACGCCGCTAAGCGCGCTGGCGCAGACTTCGCCGTGGACATCTACCCCTACTACGGCTCTGATGTGGAAGCTACCCTGCGCGCTGGCCATGACCTGCGCCACGGCTTGATTGGCCCCGGTGTCTATGCGTCCCACGGCTACGAGCGCAGTCACAAGAAGGGCGTAGAAAACACGCTCAAGCTGTTGGCCACCTACATCGGCTAATCGACTACACCAAGCCTCCCCGGACACAGGGGAGCCAAAGAAAGAAGTTCAAAAATTATCATTATTAGGAGGCAATTATGACCGCAGAATTTTTCGCAGGCAACCGCAAGAAGCTTCTCGAAAAGATGGAGGAGAACACCGTTGCATTTTTCCACTCTGGCATCGCACCTGTTAAGAGCAACGACCAGGATATGCACCCCTTCTCCGTCAACCGTAACTTCTACTATCTGACTGGTATTGACGAGCAGAATGTGTGGCTCGTTATGAGCAAGACCGCAACTGGTACCAGCGAAGCACTGTACATCGCACAGCCCGATGAGTTCCTCATCAAGTGGAACGGCGAAATGCTGACCGTTGCACAGGCAAGCGAGCGCAGTGGTATGCCCGCTTCCTCTGTCCGCTATCATCAGGACATGGAGCGTCTGGTCGCTGGTCAGATTTTCAACGGTCGTGCTATGTCTGGCCCTCCCACCAAGGCAATGTTCTCCTTTGACCGTCTGAGCATGAGTGCCGCCGCTACGCCCAGCGAGGAGTTCGCTCGCAAGCTCAAGGAGAAGTATCCCTCTCTGGAGATTGGCAATATCGCTCCTCTGGTCTACAATCTGCG
>JAZRID010000046.1:0-4373 GCA_045645125.1 Oscillospiraceae bacterium
AACGCACAGACTGACACGACAGCTACGGCACAAATCGACAGCGCAGTAATGCCGAGCCACTTGCCCTCTGTACTCTTTTTGACAGGTTTCGGCGTGGTATACACTTCCCCAAGGATACGCCGTGCAATCACATCCACGCGCTCCATACTCTCCACCGCTTCTTCCTCGGTCATCCCGTCTTCCATGCGGTCGGTCATCATTTCCGCGTAGTAGACAAGGTAATCATACGACTGTTTCTTCGGCAACGGAGAAAGTCGACGGTCCAATTCCGACAAAAATTCAGCTCTCGTCATAATTTGAACACTCCTTTACAAGGTGATAAATCCGTTCTATTTCCGTCCAACTGGCTAAAAACTCATCGGTCTGGCGAATCCCCTGTTCCGTAATACGATAAAACTTCCGCAGTCGTCCATTGTGTTCGACAGAGTAGACCGTGAGTGCGCCACTTGATTCTAGTCTACGCAAAATAGGGTATAAAGTCGATTCTGATATGTCAACATACTGGGACAAATCTTTGATAATCTGGTAGCCGTAGGAATCGCTACGGCGCAACAAGGCGAGTACACAGGCATCCAACAGGCCCCGCTTCAATTGTGGGTCAATCACAAGAATACCCCCTTTCATATAATACTATATATCGCACAGTATCATTTGTCAAGAAAAAGGAGTGTCACAACGGATAGTTTGCAACACTCCTTGTCGGCTTTATTTAAGATTGCAGGGTAACTTCCACGACGGTGTCAATTTCGTCGGGGAGAATCGGGTCAAGCCCCAAATCAGCAAAGACGATATCGGGGTAATCGCTATGCACCCAACTGGTAGAAATAGGAATTTCCGCACCTGTGGCGAGGTAGCGCACGGCAGAAATTTGTTCTTTTTTCAATCCAATCAACGGCAGAGGGCCAATCGCGTTTTCATAGATGTGGAAATACAGCTTTTTCCCCTTGGCAGTAATGCGTCCGTACTCTGGTTTCGGCAGAGAACTTTTCCCACAGCCGTAGATACTCGCGCTGTTCTCCCGCATCCACGCACCGATGGCATCCAGACGCTCCAAGGACTCCTTAGGAATCGCACCACGCGCATCGGGTCCGACATTCAACAGCAGATTTCCGCCCTTGGATACGCACTCCACCAGCTTCTTAATCAGCATGGTAGAACTTTTGAAGAAACGGTCAGTACTACAGTAGCCCCAGTGGTTATTCATCGTCACACACGCCTCCCAATAGAGGTCGTTGCCGTTGACATCTTGAATCCCATGCGGGGGAATCATCTGCTCAGGGCTGACAAAATCACCGTGGTATGGAGTGGGGTTTCCTGTGGCGAGAGAACCATATCCCTCTCCACTCACTTCCAAGCGGTTGTCAATGATAATATCCGACTGCAATAGACGCACCATATCCACCAGCTCCGTGGCGCGCCACTTCTCTCCTCGCATATCGCCGTAGGAAAAGTCGAACCACAGAATATCCAACTTGCCGTAGTTCGTACACAGTTCACGCACCTGTCCGTGCATCTCGTCCAGATAGCGGTCAAAATCTCGGTTCTCATTGTGATACGCAGGATTATCGCGCATCGGATGATGATTGTCACCATAGTGGGGAAAATCGTCGTGGTACCAGTCCAGAATGGAGAAGTACAGACCGACTTTCAACCCCTCGGCACGGGCGGCGGCGGTAAAATCAGCCACAATATCACGACCCAGTTTGGTATTGGTGGATTTGAAATCGGTATACTTGCTGTCAAACAGGCAGAAACCATCGTGGTGCTTGGCAGTCAGAACGATATACTTCATTCCTGCGTTTTTGGCGGCTTTGACCCATTTGGTCACATCGTAATCCACGGGGTTAAACTCGTGGAAATACTTCATGTAGTCCTCTTTGGGCATCCGTTCCGTACTGCGTACCCACTCGCCACGCGCTGGGATGGCATACAATCCCCAGTGGATAAACATACCGAAGCGCGCCTCACGGTACCACGCCATGCGGTGTTCATAATCTTCTCGACAAAATTGATACACGCGGTCACCTCTTTGTATTCGTACTGTTAAGCATCACTTGATGTTGTACAGCTCCGAGAATTTCTCGGTCAGATAGGTGGTATAGATGGTGGGGTCGAACGCACCACAGGCATTCTCGATAATCTGTGCAGGCTCATACACACTGCCGTGCTTATGAATTTTCTCCTGCAACCAAGCGGAGATAGCGGTCAAGTCGCCCTTTCTCATATCCCCCTGCACATCCAACGCCTGCTCCATATTCTTACACATCTGTGCGGCGTAGGCACTGCCCAGTGCATAGGAGGGGAAGTAACCAATCATGCCACCAGACCAATGGGAATCCTGTAGGCAACCGCGGGTATCATCGGGCACATCTACGCCGAGATACTCCTTGTACAGTCTGTTCCACTCGGCAGGGATATCCTTCACGGCCAATGTTCCGCCGATTAACTGCTTTTCAATCTCATAGCGCACCGCAACATGGAGGCAGTAGGTCAACTCGTCAGCCTCGGTGCGAATCAGAGAAGGCTGTGCCTTATTGACAGCGCGGTACATCTGCTCCGCGGTGACATTCTTCAACTGCTCAGGGAAAAATTCCTGCATCTTGGGGAAGATTGCCTCGATAAATGCGCGGGAACGACCAACGATGTTCTCATAGAAGCGCGACTGACTCTCGTGGATACCCATAGAGGACGCAGAAGACAGCGCAGTATACTGCAACTCCTCTCCAATGTCCAGCTCATACTTGGCGTGTCCACCCTCATGGATAACGGAGTACATCGAATCCACCAGATTATCCTCGGTATAGTTGGTGGTAATACGCACATCCTTGCAGTTGAAACCGAGGGTAAACGGATGTTCTGTTTCTCCAATCGTGCAGTGGGCGCGGTCCAGTTGCAAAACTTCCATCAGATAGTCGGAGAATTTACGCTGTGTTTCGATGGGATAGTGCAGATGGACAAAAGAATCATCCATCTGCTCTGTCTTGCCAATGGCGTGAATCACAGGGACCACACGCTCACGGATAGCGGCGAAGAACGCATCCAAATACTCCATGGTCAAACCGCGCTCATACTCGTTCAACAGGGCATCGTAAGGGGATTTGGTGCTATCGTAGTAGCCAGCAAATTTAATGTTGAACGCAATAATCTTTTCCAGTAGGGGGCAGAACAAGGCAAAGTTATTTTCTTCCTTGGCACGGTGCCAGACATCGCCTGCCTCGTTGGTCAGAACGGCATACTCCATATACTCCTCGGCAGGAATCCGCGTCAACTGGCGATAGTTGCGCGTCAGCAGTTCGACCTGACGATTCTGGTGTATGGTCAATTCGTCCTTGTGTTCTGCGAGGAATCCCAGCAGTTCTCCGACCTCTGGTGCGGAAAATACCTTATGCTGTTCCCCGGCGAGAATACCCAGTGCAATACCGCGTCCCTCGGCGGTATCGCGCGGTGCGACTGTCACACCGTCCAGATACAGCGCAGAAGTTGCGCTGTTATATGCATACAGTTTCTTTTGCAGTGTGGCAAGTTGCTCCAATGCAAGCTTCAGTTCCATATAATATTCCTCATTTTCCTTACAATATGTATCGTGGTGCTAGTCGTTTTTCCGAACATCAGCCTTCCAGCAGATAGGCCAACAGGAGGTCGGTCGTGGCATTCAGACCGTCTACATGGGTGCGCTCTCTGCCGTGGCTACAGTAGACCGCCATACCGAACGCACCTGCTTTTAGGTTGTTGCCTGCGCGCAAGGCGGCACTCGCATCCGTACCATAGCGGTAGAAGATATCAACTGCGTGTTTGATGCCTGCCTTCTCCGCCAGTGCAATCAAGCGACTGGTCAGCTCATAGTCGTACGGAGTCGCGTTATCCTTACAGCAAATACTCACGCTCCGCTCATCGCCCTCGTAGTCGGGACCAATCAAGCCGATGTCAATAGCGACAAACTCGCTCACTCCATCAGGGATATAAGTACCGCCGATACCAATTTCTTCGCCGTAGGGGAATGCAAAAATCGTGCGGTACTTGGGCTTGATATTGTTCTCGGTCAAATATTTGATAGCGGTAAACGCACAGGCAACGGCCGCCTTATCGTCAATAAAACGGCTCTTGAGATACCCATTCGGGGTCACATCACAGCGCGGGTCAACACTAACCATATCGCCGTGACGAATCCCCAGTGCGACAACATCGTCGCGAGATTTCACAGGCTCGTCCAACAGAATCATCATATGTGCCTCATCGCGTGGTTGTTCGCGTGCATCGTCAAACACATGGACAGAGTGGGACTGCGCGGTGAGCAGACCTGTGTAGGCGCGACCATCGCGTGTGTGGATGGTGACAGTTTCTCCCTCGGCACTGTGGAAATTGATAAGTCGGAT
>JAZRID010000047.1:0-5173 GCA_045645125.1 Oscillospiraceae bacterium
TACTTTTCGCAATGCACAGCAATACAGGCACAGACCGATGGACAGGGACAGCACCGCCCCAAGCACCAAAATGACAAAAATAGCAACCATTCCGCCCAACGCAGTGGCAATCCTATCCAACCATCCCATCAACATCAGGAAGAAGCCCAAAGGAATCGCCAGGAGGTATCCTATGCCAGTCAGCAAAAAACCTAGCATCACGGTATTGTATGTTCTTCCGCGCATACTGATTGCGTCATAAAAGGCAATCCGCTTTTTCCCCTTGCGTACATATACAAAGTACCCCAACAAAAAGGCAACGACCAACACGACCATCAAAAAGACAAACATCGGCAACATCGTTCTCTATTCCTCTCTTTTATCTGTTCCATTGCGATTTTAATTCCCAATTACACACGATTATATATCTTTATTTTACCTATGTCAATGTAAATATATCTTTCACTTCCATATAATTTTAATCGTCAGCAACTATACTATTGAAAGTTGGAGGTGTAAGACATGATTTATCACATGGATTATGTCGAATGGTTCCATGCTAGACTAACTAGCTTGCGATTACAAAAAGGCGTTTCTGCGCGTGATATGAGTTTGTCACTGGGGCAGAGCGAAAGCTATATCAACAAGATAGAAAATAGACGGACACTGCCGTCCCTGACAGGGTTTTTTTATATCTGTGACTATTTGGAGATTACACCGCAGGAATTTTTCGACATCAATACCGAATCTCCCGACCGTTCTAAAGAACTCCTGCGTGAATTCAACAAGCTGACCGCGAAACAGGCAGAACACATCTTAGAGGTCATCCGAGATATTACCGAAAAATAATAGAAAAGCACACCTTTTCCGAGAAATCAGAGAAGATGTGCTTCTTTTTTATATTTTGCTTATATCTCACCCAAACGGCACAGCAGTGCCTCTCCGCTGTCGTGGTCGGTCACATTAAACCGCCCCATATTCCACAGGCACGAGGTATCCCCAATACGCAGGAGATTCATGCGTTCTCTGGTCGTAAAGGTAATCTGAAAACCAGCTTCGCGTAGAATTTTCTCTGATTCCCCAGAGAAAAAGCCGTAGGGGTAAGCCATGGCAATCAGGGGGGTATCAATGCCATGCGCCGCCCGTTTTTCAGCGAACGCGCGCGCATCGTCCAACAGGGCGGTACGGTACGCTATCTGTCCCTCCCCTGCCACCGGTAAGATACCACCGCGACCACTCCAACCATCCGCCGCCTGTTGGTGCATATCATAGGTGTGTGACTGCAACTCCAACACGCCGTTCTCCACCCACCGCCGAGCGTCCTCATAGGCAAACCGCGCAGGGTAGAGGGGATTACCAGAATGGGGGCTAATTTCCTCGCCCTCATACAGGCCGATGACAAACACCGTAGCGCACATCCCCAGTTCCTCCAAAATTGGCGCGGCAATGGTCAGATTACTGGTATAGCCATCGTCCATCGTAATCAACACCGCTTTTTCGGGCAGTGGTACGCCGTGTTCCACAAAATCTGTAACCTGTCCCAGTGTCACCGTGGTATACCCAGCCTCTTTTAGTGTGGTCATCTGCTCCCGAAAGCGCGTCGGACTGACCACTGTACTCTCCGTGGCAGTTTCATCAAAATGGTGGTACATCAACACAGGTAGACGGTATATTTTTTCCTCTGTTTTGCTCGGCAGGGCATACAACAACACCATGACCGCCGCCAACAACAAGGTAAGGATGATTTGAAATCGGATTTTCATGGCTTCCTCCGTAGATTCGGGCGTGTACCCTTTTGATACTCCCACTATACCATTTTGGTCTACATTTGTCAACCTTTGTTCTACATCTGTAAACCTATCAATGGTATATTTCTCAAAAATTACTGTTTTTCGATAATTGATTATTGACAAACGATAATTACTGTGCTATGCTGTAGTTACAATAATTATTGCAAAACGATAATAGGAGGTGTCCCTATGAAAACACGCTTGCTTCTCATCACAGGTTCTATCCTACTACTTCTCGTCGCTATCGCGTTTGGAACAGGCGAGCTATTCACAGTACTATCTTTCCCCTTTACCCGATTGGGCAACGGTCTACGGCAATTGAGCTTATCTGGTACTTTCGGCAATATCACCGCCATTGTACTATACGCCCTCGTTGCCCTTCTCCCTCTCACCTACCTTCTCCGCAAGAAGTGGAGGAAAGAAGATTGGCTCCTGCCACTGTGTACTGCTCTACTATTTTATGTGCTGTACTACATGATTAACCCCGCTTTGCGCCCCACTGTTCTGCAAAACAATGTTGGGGATGGGATTCTCTCAGGTGTAATTTATAGCACGCTGTTGAGTTGGGCGGTCATCAAACTTATCTCGCGTTGCGACACCATGCGCTCCGAAACGCTGTTTCACACCTTACGACTGGTGCTTATTTCCTGTGCCGTGTTGCTTCTCCCCGCCATCGCCGTTGCCTTCGGCAGTTGTCGCGCAGAAATCGCCACCATTCAGGCGACAAACACTGCACCGCACCTCGATTTAACAGCTACTTTTGCCCTCGTTTTTCTCGCCTTTGCTGTGACCGCCCTAGAGTATCTGTTGACTGCCGTTCTTCTGCTTCTCGCCGCCAAGTTGGTACACGAATTGGAACGCGACCCCTATAGCCCAGCTTGTACCCTCACCGCACAACGGACAGCACACTGGTCGAGGCGTTCCGTGCTTGTCGTAACCATCAGCAACATCGCCCTACAAATCGTACAGTTGCTATCCGCTGGGTATGTGCATCATATTGCAGTGAATTTCCGTATCCCCCTGCTCGGTATCGCAGTTCCATTCGCACTATTGGCACTGAGCCGACTGCTCTGTGAGGCGCGCGAACTCAAAGACGACAACAATCTCTTTATTTAAGGAGGTACGGTTGTATGGCTATTTTAACACATTTAGATGAACTACTGCGACAGCGAAACCTCACTTCCAAAGAACTTTGCCAAAAGATAGGGATTACGGAGGCCAACCTCTCCATTTTACGCAGTGGCAAGGCGAAAGGCATCCGTTTCCACACCATCAACAAGATTTGTTATTATCTAAACTGCAATGTAGGAGATATCTTAACATTTGACGGAAATCTTGATGAGGAGGATGACGACAATGACTAAACGAATGTTTACCGTACTTTTCACCGTGGCTCTTTTGCTGGTCAGCGGTTGTTCTCTCGCCAAACCGACCGACGATACCGCTACCACAGCCCCCTACACCGACCGTTTGGTAGGTATTTTTCTCACCACAGAATACATCGATTCGTTTGATGTGGACGCATGGTTAGCAGAAAACGCCGACCGCTTGGCGGATGGTGGGACTATCTCCACCCCACAGGAGGAACAGACGCGTATCTATGCGACACTGGTGGACGATAGCTACCAATTCGAGGGATTAGACGGCTTCTACCTCGCCACCTATACGATGATGGGCGACCCTGACAACGAGGAAACGAGCTACCGCACCGTAGACAGCAGTGCATATATCCTCGATTTGTGCCACACGCTCCACTCCGCTGACAACGAAACCAAGACGGAACTGACTGGAAACCTCTTTGTAAGTGACCAAGTAGACAGCGTGATTTTCTACTGCAATCCTATCTACCAGACAGAGGACGGAAAGGTATATCTCGTTCCTGGGGAGGGCTTCCAGTCTGCTCCTGGTCTTGCCACTTATACTCTCTCTGACACCACCACTGCCACCGAAAACGGAACCACACAGACATACACCGCTACCATCGAGGTAAATGTTGACTGTGTAGAGATTGCACAGAAGATTGTCCTGCTGGAAATGGACGAAATGAACCGTGAAATCGGTAGAACGGAGTGGATTCCCGGTCAGATGCCCGACGAATTTACACCCTCCGCCGAAACAGCCTATCTCATCGTCGAAGAACACCGCACCGACGGCATCTCTCGCTCCATCCATCAAAACGGAGATGCCCCCATCACCGTATTCTATACCGAAGATGGCACCCTTTGCCTCAAAGAGTACCTCACGGTACAATGGCAAAACAACGACTCCACCGATGAAGAAATCTGATAGGACAAATACAAACTAACGATAAAGGGTGCATTGTGAACCAAATCGCAATGCACCCGATTTTTTACTCCTGTTCTTCCCAAGGAATCACATGGTCGGTATAGTTGGTGACAGGCGAGGCTTCTGCCTCGCGTGTGCCCAATTTCATCTCCTGCCAACGCTCCTTGCTAATCAGCAGTTGTCTGGGTTTCGAGCCTTCCGAGGGACCCACAATACCGCGCTCCTCCATCTGGTCTACCAGACGCGCGGCACGAGAGTAGCCCAATTTCAGACGGCGTTGCAACATGGATGCCGATGCCTGTCTGGTTTCGAGAATGACATCCACTGCAGCATCGAATAACTCGTCTACCCCATCGGCATCCCTCGAAACCGCAGCAGCACCGCCCTGTGGCGCACCACCCTTTTTGTCGCGCTCCTGCACGGACTCCTCAATTTTCTGGATAACCTCATCGCTGTACTGCGCTTCTCCTGTGGACTTCACATAGCTGACCACGCGCTCAATCTCCTCAGGGGTGATAAAGCACCCCTGTACGCGCTGTGGCTTTCCACTGCCCAGCGGAGCATACAGCATATCACCGCGACCAACCAAGTTTTCCGCACCCGTATTGTCCAAAATAATGCGGGATTCCAGAGAGGATGCCACCGCAAAGGCGATACGGCTGGGGATATTGGCTTTCATCAGACCTGTAATAACATCGGCAGAGGGACGCTGTGTGGCAATGACAAGGTGCATACCAGCGGCGCGCCCCATCTGCGCCACGCGACAGATAGATTCTTCCACTTCCTTGGCCGCCACCAGCATCAAGTCCGCCAACTCGTCAATCACTACCACGACACTCGCCATATGTGGCAGGTCCTCTCGCTGACGCGCCAAGGCATTGTACTCCTCCAACTTCTTGACACCTACTTCGGAGAATGTCTTATAGCGTTTCATCATCTCATAGACCGCCCACTGTAGCGCACCTGCCGCCTTTTTGGGTTCTGTCACGACAGGAATCAACAGGTGGGGAATCCCGTTGTACGGTGCCAATTCAACCATTTTGGGGTCCACCATGATAAAGCGGACATCATCGGGACTGGACTTATACAAAAGACTGATAATCAGCGAGTTGGTACAG
>JAZRID010000048.1:0-4320 GCA_045645125.1 Oscillospiraceae bacterium
GTAGTTGTTGGGGGCAATCTCCCAGCCGTTCTGCTGTTTTGCATAGGCTTCGAGCTGTTCCAGTACAGACTGGCCGTAGGTCTTGAAGTCCTCGGGAATGATATTCAGGCGAATCTCTTTGCTCTCCACAGGCTCCGCCAAGTCGGCAATCAGTGACTCCAAGGTATAGCCCTCCTTCTTGCCACGCGCCAACTCA
This sequence comes from Oscillospiraceae bacterium, assembly GCA_045645125.1. Classification (GTDB taxonomy): domain Bacteria; phylum Bacillota; class Clostridia; order Oscillospirales; family Oscillospiraceae; genus Pelethomonas. The sequence goes on from JAZRID010000048.1 coordinate 197, forward strand.
ATGAGCAACTTAGTGACAAGGTACGCACCGTCATCCAAGAAATAGTTTTCCTGCAACGCACCGTGGCCAGAGGTTTCCATCGCCAACTGGCTGTCCTGTCCCAACTGGTTCAGGCGGATGGATTCATTGATAACATTGCGATAACCGCGCTTAAAGCGATGATGGATACCGCCACGACGCGCGATGAAAGCCGCCAAACCAGTGGAAGTAATCGAGTCGGTCACAATGGTCGTACCAGGATGCTCGCGCAACAGGATAGCCGCCAACATCGCAATGATACGGTTGCGGTTCAACTCTGTCCCATCGGACAGCACCGCGCCAGCACGGTCGACATCGGTATCAAAAATGATACCAAAATCCGCGTTTGTCTGGGCGACTGCGCGCTTGATAGCCTCCATCGCCGTGGCATCTTCGGGGTTGGGGATGTGGTTGGGGAAAGAACCGTCAGGCTCCAAGAACTGACTGCCTGTAGTATCGGCACCCAGCGGTTGCAACACCTTGTCTGCATAGAAACCGCCTGCACCGTTGCCAGCGTCTACGATAATCTTGAATCCCTCCAGAGGACGGTCCTCCCCTGTTGCGGAGCGCACTTTGTTGACCAAAATGGCGGGATAGTCGTCCATAAAGGTACCCGTCTGCACAGTAGCAGGCGACAGACCTGTGACTTCTTCCCCAGCGGCATAGTTCAAAATAGTGGCGATGTCCTGCTTCTCCAGACCGCCATCCTTGGTAAAGAACTTAAAGCCATTGCGGTTAAACGGCAGATGGCTTGCGGTAATCATCACCGCACCGTCATACGGCACATCGCCTGTGACGGTACTCATAAACATGGCAGGAGTAGAAGCCATGCCGATGTCCGTCACCGTAATCCCCTGCTGGCTCATCGCGTGGCACAGCCAATCCGCCAACTGTGCGCCAGACAGACGGGAATCACGGCCAACGGATACGCGCAGGGTATCCTTGCCCACACGGTCACGCAACCACAGGGCAAAGCCACGGCCGATATTGTGGCAAACTTCCTCGGTCAGATTGACCGCTTGTCCCTCGACACCCTCCAGAGCCACTCCGCGGATATCGCTTCCATTTTGCAGTTTCTTATAATCCATAACGACACACTCCTCTTATCTTATAGCATAACATAGATGTATTTCTTACACGACACAGACAGCCATCACACAAAACACAAGCAAGCACATGACGGTCAACAGGGAGCAGACACCAGAGGCAATACAGGAATCTTCCTCTGTTCTTCCCAGACTGGGACTCAGAAAACTGGAGGGGAGCATACAGTACAACAGGATTGCCCACCGCGTTTGTACCGCAATATTTGGGACGAAGCACAACACGCCCTGCATCACCAGACAAATCACGGCAAACAGACCGAAGTGAATCCCAGCAATGCGGAAAATGGTTCCCCGATAGCCCTCGTGCAGGGAGAAATTATATCCCACGCTGAACAACATGGCGGCACTGACAGGCTGTGCCAAAAAACCTGTTGTTTCCGTAATGATGGGCAACACACCGATGTTGTCCAACCCATTTGCCAGTCCCGACAGATTCAGCACCAGACCGAGCAGACTCGCAATCAAAAACGGAGAGCGAATGACTTTGCCTGCAATGGCCATCGGGGAGGGATTTTTTCCAGTATCTGTCGTCAGAATTGCAATCGCAGGAATGGCAATCAAGGTCTGCGCCAAATCCAGCACACCCATGCGGTAGGCCTCTTGGACCCCGTACAAGGTAATAAACAGGGGAATCCCCAACATTCCACTCTCCTGTGCCGAAAACAGCATCGGGAGATTGTGATAGCGGTATGGTTTCCGCCGTAGGTGAAAGCCCAACAGCGAGGAGAGCAACACACTAGGTATCACCAGAAGCATCGAAGTCACCGCCTCCGACCCAAGGGAGGCATTCAGACAGGAGTTAAAGAGGACACAGGGCAAACAAAATTTCATGACAAACTGCTGTACCCCTTGAATTTGTTCCGCCGACAAGATATTGCGCCGATTGGCATAGACACCCAAGCCGATGGTGATAAAAATCGGCATAATAATCTGCAACACTGCCATCACATTACCCATAGCAACATCTCCCACGCAGCCCTCATTCTATCTCTAACTCGTCCACGGTGCCCTCAATGACGGCACTCAGCAGTTCCAACAGGTCATCACGGCCTGTCCCTTTTTCCGCCGAGTACGGAATCAGATAATCCTCCTCACGCAGTTCGAGTGTCTCATAAATACAGGTCAGGTTCGGCTCAATTTCCGATTTTTTCAATTTATCCAACTTGTTGGCGACCACAATCAGGGGACAACCAGAGTTGAAAAACCAGTTTGCCATTGTGATATCATCCGCTGTCGGCTTGTGGCGCGCATCGACAATCATCACACCCCAAGTAATCAGCTCGGAGGCAAAATAATTTTCCATCAGTTTGCCCCAACGGTCACGCTCCGTCTTGGGCACCTTTGCGGAGCCATAGCCGGGCAAATCGACCAGATACGCCAACCCACCGCCCACTTTGAAGTAGTTAATCTGGGTCGTTTTTCCGGGCGAAGCACCGACACGCGCAAAATTCTTTCGATTGACAATCGAGTTGATAACGGAACTCTTGCCCACATTCGACCGACCAGCAAAGGCAATCTGGGGCAGGTCATCTCGGATAAACGCATTGGGTGTCGTGGCAGACAGAACAAAGTCCACACGGTTAAAATTAACAGCCACAGGGCACCTCCTACTCTTTCTTATTGTCGCAAGCCAATTTCTTGCACTGCATCTTGGGCAGGCAGAAATGTGCTCATCAAATCATCGTCTGGTTTGGTTTCTTCCACAGGCATCGGACGACAGAGTGCCTCTGCCAAAACAGTATCAATCGTATCTGCTACGACAAAACGCAGACTGTCGCGCACTACGGGGTCAATTTCGCTCAAATCGCGCTGGTTCTGTTTCGGGATGATAACCGTCTTGATGCCGTTGCGCTTGGCGGCCATCGTCTTTTCTTTCAAGCCACCAATCGCCAACACGCGACCGCGCAGGGTGACTTCGCCCGTCATAGCGACTGTACCACGCACACGCACCCCTGTCAATGCGGATACTACCGCGGTGGTAATGGCAATACCTGCGGATGGGCCGTCCTTGGGGACAGCACCCTCTGGGAAGTGGATGTGGATATCACGGTTTTTGTAGAAATCGGGGTCAATGCCGAGCTGTGTGGCACGACTGCGGATACAACTGACGGCCGCCTGTGCGGATTCCTTCATCACCGTACCCAGATTGCCTGTCAGCTCCAACTTACCGCTTCCCTCGAGAACATTGACTTCGACTTCCAGCATTTCACCGCCTGCCTCCGTCCAAGCCAGACCGTTGACCACGCCCACCATTTCCTGCTCCATCTCAGGGGCAAGGTAGCGGCGCACGCCCAAAAACTCCTCCAAATTGTCCTCTGTAATGGTGACACGCTTTACACCACCAGACACCAGACGCATGGCAGTTTTCCGACACAGTGCGCCCATTTTGCGTTCCAGATTACGGACACCAGACTCTTTCGTACAGCCACAGATGACGGCGCGCAGGGTATCATCACTGATACGCAGTGCCGTTTTGCTGATGCCATGCTCCGCCATCTGCTTGGGCAACAGGTACTTGCGCGCAATCTGCAACTTCTCCTCGTCGGTATAACTGCTCAACTCGATGACTTCCATACGGTCCAACAGTGGTCTGGGGATGGTGGAAGTGGTATTGGCGGTGGTGATAAACAGCACCTTGGAGAGATCCAGCGGGATCTCAAGGAAGTGGTCACGGAACGCGTAGTTCTGCTCGCCGTCCAGCACTTCCAGCATCGCAGAGGCAGGATCGCCGCGATAGTCATTACCCATCTTGTCGATCTCATCCAGCAGCAGCAGCGGATTCATGCTGCCACTCTGGCTAATGGCATTGACGATGCGGCCGGGCATGGCGCCGATATAGGTCTTGCGGTGACCGCGGATCCCCGCCTCATCCCGTACGCCGCCCAGACTCAGGCGAGCCAGCTTGCGATTGAGCGCATCCGCCACTGAGATCGCAATGAAGGTCTTACCAACGCCGGGAGGGCCGAAAAGGCAGATGATCTGTCCCTTGGCCTCCGGATT
>JAZRID010000049.1:0-3049 GCA_045645125.1 Oscillospiraceae bacterium
TGGGTCCGTAGTTGCGATAAAAGTTGGTCAGTCCTGTATTGCCACTGCCACGGGTACGGACATCTTCCTTGAGATAGTGCTTAGAAATCAGAATCGCACCATTGATGCAACCGCAGAGATAGGCAATCACCGCACAGAGTACCAATTTCAGCGCGAGTGTAAGTGGCTCGACCCCTGCGATAACGATAGAATCGAGCATCCCTTAGTCCTCCTTGTCACCTTTCTGACGAATGGTCAGACGAACTGGTGTGCCCTCCAGACCAAAGACATTCCGCAGTTGATTTTCAAGATACCGCTGATAGGAGAAATGGAATAGGCGCGCATCGTTGCAGAAACAGACAAAGTGTGGCGGTTTCACGCCTGTCTGCGTCATGTAATAGATTTTCAGACGGCGACCCTTATCCGCGGGGGGCTGTACACGGGTCTGTGCATCGGCCAGAACATTGTTGAGCATACCCGTAGTAATGCGCGTACTCGCCTGATTGTTGACATACTGAATCAATTCAAACAGACGCTCGACACGCTGTCCCGTCATGGCGGAGATAAAGAGGATGGGGGCGTAGGTCATAAAACTCAAATCGCGGTAGATATCCTCGCGCATCCTGTCCATAGTCTTGCCATCTTTTTCAATTAAATCCCACTTATTGACCACGATGATACAGGCTTTTCCTGCCTCGTGCGCCAGACCAGCCACCTTGGTGTCCTGTTCGGTTACACCTTCCTGCGCGTCAATGAGAATCAGACAGACATCAGCGCGCTCAATGGCCATCTGGGAACGCAGAACGCTGTATCGTTCAATGCTTTCATCCACCTTGGACTTTTTCCGCATACCAGCCGTGTCAATAAAGACATACTTGCCAGTTTCGTTCTCAAAGTAGGAGTCGATGGCATCGCGTGTCGTACCAGCCACATTGCTGACGATGGTACGCTGTTGGCCGAGGATTCGGTTGGTCAGCGAGGATTTTCCCACATTCGGCTTGCCGATGATGGCAACCTGTAGGTACTCCTCCTCTTCTTCTTCCTCGTCCTCTGGGGGGAAATAGGCGACACAGGCATCGAGCAAATCACCAGTGCCGTGGCCATGTACGGCGGAAACGGCGATGGGGTCGCCCATGCCGAGGTTGTAGAACTCGTAGTAGTCAGGGTCAACGCGCCCCACGCTATCCATCTTGTTGACTGCCAACACAATGGGCTTGCCACTGCGTAACAGCATACTAGCCACCTCTTGGTCGGAGGCGGTCAGACCAGTCTTGATATCGGTCAAAAAGACAATGACATCCGCATGGCTGATGGCGATATTTGCCTGTTCACGCATAAAGGCGAGAATCTCATTGTCGGTGCGTGGTTCAATACCGCCAGTATCAATTAGGGTGAACTTGCGTCCATTCCAGTCGGTTTCGCCGTAGATACGGTCGCGTGTGACACCAGGGGTATCCTCCACGATAGAAACACGCTTTCCAATCAACTTATTAAACAGCATGGACTTGCCCACATTCGGGCGGCCCACAATCACTACAACAGGTTTTGGCATACTACTCTATATCTCCTCTCATTTTCTATCCAACATAGCATCGAGCAAGTCAAATCCGTCCTGCTCCACTACGGTGATGGCAACCCCAAGTGTGTCCTCTACATCGCAGATGCGTAGGTCATCCAAAAATACATCGCCACCGTGGCGAAGCATATTCACGGGGAGTAACAGCCGTTCCCCAATGTCACGGCCACGGAGCTGGGCAATCAAATCCTGCCCCGTAATCAAACCAGCCACATCAATGGTATGGCCAAAAAAGTCATTTTGAATGGCAATCACTTGTCCAGAAATGCCGAGCTTCTGGGTTGCCTTGTCCAACAGCTCCTGCAAATATGGTCTGGCACTCACACCCGTGGCGATGGTAAAACGCCTGTCTGCAACAGGCTCGTCCTCCATCCGCAGTCCTGCTTCAAATTCCTCTATCAGACTACGCAACATACCGACACCATTTTCGATTTGTACATAGCCCTCGTAATAGTCCTCGTCTGGCAAGGCGCGCTCTGCACGGATGTACAACTCATCGGAGCAGAAAAAGAGGCGGGAACCGTACTTCTCCTTACACTTTTCGCCAAAAGCGTCCACTTGGTCGATGGTTGCACAGGCCTCCTCCTTGGTGACAGGGCGCAACTTGGACAGTTTCTCGCGGTACTTGGTCAATCCGACAGGGACAATCGAGCAACTGGCAAAGCCCCATGCCGCCATATCCTCCATCGTGCGCTGGAGCTGTTCGCCGTCATTGTAGCCGGGACAGAGAACAATCTGCCCATTCATGCAGATACCAGCTTGTCCAAATGCCTTCATATAGTCCAGACTGCTCGCCCCTGCCTTATTGCCGAGGAGGGTACTACGCAGTTTGGGGTCTGTCGCATGGACAGATACATTGATGGGACTAATCCGCAGGTCAATAATCCGCTGTGCCTCGCGCTCCGAGAGATTGGTGAGGGTAATATAATTGCCCATCAAAAAACTCAACCGCGCATCATCGTCTTTGAAATATAGCGTATCGCGACAACCAGGTGCCATCTGGTCCACAAAACAGAATAAGCAGTGGTTACTGCACGGACGGGGCTCGTCCATCAGATAGGTGTCAAAATTCAGTCCTAATTCCTCGCCCTCTGGCTTGGTGACGGATACCGTTCTGCGCTGTCCCTCGGTATTCTCCAGTTCTATTGCAAGTTCCCCATCATACGAAAAGTACCGATAATCCAGCACATCCTCAATCGGGTGTGCGTTGATAGAAAGCAAGCGTTCTCCCGTACATAGACCGACACGCTCTGCTGGTGAGCCACGGTCGATGGATGTAATGACAGTACTCATAGTACCTCCACAGAACAAAATGATATACATTATAGTATACTGGAAATGCCCGCTTATTTCAAGAAAAAATTAGCAGAAAGTTATCGGAAGTGTTTTGCATTTATATTATGATTATACCATTCATATTTATAAATATACATATTTGTGCTATTTATACAAATTTTTTGTTGTTATTCTTTTTTTTCTGTGTTTTACGGCATT
>JAZRID010000050.1:0-1055 GCA_045645125.1 Oscillospiraceae bacterium
GTTGGCAATATCGCCCTTCTTGACCTTGCGCTCGACGCTGACCATGCGGCTGTTACGCTCTGCCATCTCCTTCAGACGGGCATTGACATCAGCGGCCATGACCTTGACTTCAGCCTTGGGAGCTTCCAGACCCTTATACTGACCCAGAGTCATCTCGGGATAGACAGCGACGGTAGCCTTGAAAGAGAAACCGTCCTTGCTGACATCCAGCAGTTCAACTTCGGGATAACCAACAACATTGAGCTCCTGCTCCTTGACAGCTTCTGCGTAAGCGTCGGGCAGGACGATATTCACAGCTTCCTCATAGAAAACCTCGGCACCGTACATGGACTCAATCATCTTACGGGGTGCCTTGCCGGGACGGAAACCAGGCATCTGGATTCTGCCGCGCTGCTTGAGATAGGCCTTCTGAACAGCAGCCTCGAAATCGGCAGCACTCACTTCCACGGTCAGAACGACCATGCTTTTTTCCAATTTTTCGCAATTTTTAACACTCATTTTTATTTCCTCCGTATACTGTCGGCCTTAACAGTCAGCCAATTTTGTATTATAGCATAGTAAATTCAAAAATACCAGTATTTTTTTGCAACAAATCAAATATTTTTCCGATAGGTGTCAAGAAACAACTCTCCGACCCAGAAACGAGTCGGAGAGCCGTGGTATGTAAAAGGGGGAAAATTAGGCAGTCAGCTTCTCCAGTGCGGCCAGCTTCAGGCAGGTGCAGAAGACATCGATGGCGACATCCAGCTCTGCGACAGGGGGCAGACTGGGTGCGATACGGATGTTGCGGTCACGGGGGTCAACACCGTAGGGGAAGGTAGCACCAGCACCCGTCATCACGACACCAGCCTCTTTGCATAGAGCGAGGGTACGCTTTGCCAGACCGTCCATGGTATCGACGCTGACGAAGTAACCACCCTTGGGGTGCTTCCACTCTGCGATACCGAGGGGGGCAATCTGCTCGTCGAGAGCCTTCAGAACGGAATCGAACTTGGGCTTCATAATCTCGGCGTGCTTCTTCATCAGAGCGAGGGTGTTCTCCTTGTCCTTCAGGA
>JAZRID010000051.1:0-3608 GCA_045645125.1 Oscillospiraceae bacterium
CAACTCTTAGAAAACGATATGGATATCACAGGCGACCCGTCGTAAGAGAGGGATACTATAACATCCACTGCGCCAGAAACAGCAATCCCACACCGGGGATGCCGAGGATGCCGACTACAATCGCGTGAAATAGCGTGATACCGAGGGATAGACCCGTGATACTACTAGTTGATTCCACCAGTAGCAGAGCTCCCAATCCCAACAGCGTATTGATTGCGGCGCGAAAGGCGATGTGCAGTGGCGCAGAGAGCAATTTTGCCATCAGAAACAGAAGCACAATCGCGACCGCAGTAATCCACAGCGTGAGCCTTATATCCATCGCGCTTTCCTCCGCGGAACAACGGCGGCGGCACACGCTTCCAACTCCTTAATCTGCTTGACCAGATAGTCCATATGCGACTGTAGGGAGCGGATTTTGTAGATGCAGGAGTCAGTCAAATCGGGGTCGCTGGCATAATCGAAAGCGGAGTACGCCTGTGCCAATTCGGTCTTGGTCAGTTGCAGGCTCTGTTTGAGTTCCGTCAACGCGCAGGAGTCCTGTGCGTTGGTGCGAGTGGGAGAAATTCGTTTCATGGTAAAACCCTCCTTATTTGCTATCCTATTACCAGTATGGACAAATATACCAAATCTATGAAGGGGGATTGGAATTTTGCACGAAGAATATATGCGACAGGCACTCCTACAGGCCGAGGAGGCGCGCAAAGAGGGGGAAGTGCCCGTCGGCTGTGTCATTGTACACAATGGCGAGATTATTGCGCGTGGACGCAATCGCCGTGAGGAAAAGCAGAGTACCCTCTCCCACGCGGAAACAGAGGCGATTGCACAGGCAAATCAGGTGTTGCACAGTTGGCGATTGGAGGACTGTACCCTGTATGTCACACTGGAGCCGTGTCCGATGTGCGCGGGGGCGATTCTTAATGCCAGAATCCCACGGGTCTTTTATGGCGCAAGGGACCGTGTCATGGGGGCTTGTGGCGGTGTGTTGAACCTGTTTATGGAGGACTTTCCGAACCGTCCTGCACTGGTCGGCGGAATTTTAGCAGAGGATTGTCGCAAAATTTTAGAGAAGTTTTTTCGGGACCTCCGCCGCGAAGCAGAAAAAAAAGTCGATAGCTGATGGATTTAATACTTTTGTAACAAAGTTTGCTGTTTTTTGTAACAACCATCGTGTACTATCAATCCTGCAAGAGACAATAACTTCTTTTCATCAAATCTTCCTAACACAAAAAGCGAGTGGTTTTCCTCCCACCCGCTTTTGTGTTTTTTTATTTTGTTGTACTGTTTTCTAATCCCAAAAACACCGACAGGAACAGGGCGCAGGCGAGAAACAGAGGGCTGTGTCCATTGCACTCGGCAACGGACGCGATACACAGAATAACCGCATACGAGGCGGTGAAGCGGAACATACGAATCCGAGTTTCGTTTCGGAAGAATCCAGAAAACTGGGCGATGGCATAGGCACTGACTGCGGCGGCCAGAATGGGGAGATAGTAGCGCGCAAGGACAGGGTCACTTGCGGCAGGGAGATAGAGCGTGAGTGTCCAGAAAGCAACAAAGAATAGAAGCGGTAGCGTCACCAGAATGGATTGCGCCCCCCCATTACGCAGTTGTCGGGTGAGAAGTAACACCGCGATGCAGGTCAGGATAGCGAGGGCCGCCGTGACAAGCGGCGCAACACGCAATTCCGCGGCCAGCGCATCCATGCCGACCAACACACCGCCACCTGCAAACAGAAAGGCGGAGAGTACCAACAGGAGCGTGGCGCGGTCGGGGGAGGAGAAGTGTTCGGAGAAAGGGGGACGCTCCTTACCGCCAGACCAAGAGAACAGCAACGACAGCACGAGAGAAACGGCAACCAGTACCCCCAGTGCTATCCCAACAGTCCCGCGTGTGTATAACCCTGTTTCGGGGTCGAACGCAAACCGATTTTGACTGAAGCGGAGGAGAAACATTCCAACGCCTAGCCCCCAACAAATCCCTAAACGCTTAAACGAAGTCATGGTAACAACAACCTTTCTTGCAGAAAATAGTACGGAAACAATCGCAACAAACGCAGTATACCACGCGGAGAAAGGTTTGTCATCATTTTTTGGACAAGCGATTCATAAACTGGAGGGTGAGGGGGCGATTGCTGTGAGAAAATATATCGTGACATCGCTGATTTTATTGGCGATGGTGTTTTTGATTCCGTGGTTGGGGGGCGAACGCATCCCACCAACTACGCTGGAAACCCAACCGCCACCCCAAGAGAATGAGGGGCAAGGTGATATACAGGAATTGTCGCCCCCATCGGTAGAGGTTGTGCCGACGGGTGCGCGTGACAGTGCGCGGACTATCACCGTATTACTCGATGGGCAGGTGGTAGAGATGGATTTGGGAAGCTATCTGGTGGGCGTGGTGCGCGCAGAGATGCCTGCCTCCTTTGCACTGGAAGCACTCAAGGCGCAGGCGGTGGCGGCGCGTACTTATACCCTACATAAAATGGAGAACGGTGGAAGTGAACGCCACCCAGATGCCGATACCTGTGCCGATATTACCTGTTGTAAGGCGTATCGGAGCGAGGCGGAGAGTGCCGCACTGTGGGGGGAACAGGCGGCGGAATATGAGGAGAAAATTCGGACGGCGGTGACGCAGACCGATGGCGAGTGTGTTCTATACGGCGGTGTGCCTGCGCTGACGGTGTTTCACTCCTCCTCGGCCGGGCAGACGATGGATGCACAGGATGTGTGGAGCAGTGCCGTTCCGTATTTGGTGAGTGTGAGTTCACCAGAAACAGAGGAAACTGTGCCAGGATTCCATTCACGCGCCGCCTTTCCTGCGACGCAGTTGCGGAGTATGCTGTTGGAGGCTCTGCCACAGGCGCAGTTGTCGGGAAATGCGTCCAATTGGTTTACCAATATGCGCCAACAGACAAATGGTGCGGTCACGGCACTGGAAGTTGGCGGTGTGGAAGTGAGTGGCAATCAGTTGCGGACGATTCTCGGCCTGCGGAGTGCGTGTTTTACACTCGCATTTGAGGGAGAGAGTGTGGTATTCTATGTGACAGGGTACGGCCACGGCGTGGGGATGAGCCAGTACGGTGCAAATGTCCTCGCCAACGGCGGTATGTCCTATCGGGAAATCCTCATGTGGTACTATACCGATACCGAAGTCGGGGTGTATGAATAAAAGATTAGGAGGTCGGCTATGCTGGGGCAGGTAATACGACAACTGCGGCAGGAGCGAGGTATCAAGCAGGAAGAATTGGGCTGTGCTGTCGGTGTGACGAAGCAGAGTGTGTCAAACTGGGAAAATGAAAATATTATGCCGTCCATTGACTTGTTGGTACGGCTCGCAGACTATTTCGGCGTTAGTACCGATTTTCTCTTGGGAAGAACCGAACGGAGAACACTCGATGCGGTGGGTCTGAATGAACAGCAAATTACACATCTGCAACTGCTGATTGATGATTTGCGAAAATAAAAATAATGCCTCCCCTTGTGCGTGCAAGGGGAGGTTTTTGTTGCAAAAATTGGGTTACAGCATGGGGTAGCGTGTGGTTTTGTGCAATAACAGTGCGACATAGAGGGCATCAATGTTACCGCGTGTGGTGTCCTCCCCAAAGCTGA
>JAZRID010000052.1:0-2158 GCA_045645125.1 Oscillospiraceae bacterium
ACACGCTTCAATCGCATTATCCAACAGATTGGTCAGCACGACAACGAGAGAGTCGGTCGGAATCTTCACCGCCGAGAGGTCATTCACCCGAATTTGCACCTTAATGCCATTCTCCTGTGCCGTCTGGTGTTTCTGATTCAAGATGACATCAATCACGGGGTGGTGAGAATTGACACTCATCAGATGGATGGCGCGATTTTTCTTCAAGCGGTCGAGGTACTCACGCGCGGACTCCGTTTCTCCCTGCGCCAACAAATCCCGAAGCACCTGTAGATGGTGTTCAAATTCGTGGGTACTTTTACGCTGTAGGCGGTAGTTTTGTTCCAACGCGCTCATGCTTTCACGCTGTAGCTCCATGTGCTGTCGGAGCAACAGCGCATCTTGGTCAGACGATGCCCCCTGTTGTGCCGTGCGCATCGGGCGAAAGTGGCGGAGCAACGGGACAAACAGGAGGGGCAACAGTTTACCGATGCCGATTGCCATAGGATACAACGGCGCATCTAACCGCATGGCAACCTGTCGTGCTGTATCATCTACCGCCATTGGGATGATAAGCACCAGCACCAATAGACCTAAGCTACGCCCATCTGGTTCACCAAAGACGCTGAGCAACAACAACACACACATAAGCAGATACGCAAGATAGCCGTAAATTCCACCAATCCCAATCATACCATACGCGGTATTCAACAGCCATGCCACAGGCAACAGCCAGCGTATGGTATCGGGTTCACACTTTACCTCTAAAAAAGAGGTGAAAAAGCCGTATGCAAAGAGAAGTTGTAACGCAGTCCCCACACCCAGAAACAGATAGTCCATCATGTCAGACCTTTCCAGAGCAGATATTTTTGCTTCTGCTGTGCATAGTTCCGTTCACTGACCGCCAGTGTCGTGCCGTCCGACAGCAGACACTCCCGACTGCGAAACTTGCGAATCGACCGCATATTGACCAGATAGCTCTTGTGGATACGGAGAAAGCCCCGTGTTTCCAACCGCTGTTCCAGGGCGGAGAGCGTCGCACTGAGCGTATACAGACCATCTGGTGTGTGGATGCTTACGCTGTGGTCCATCACTTCGAGATACACAATCTCGTTCAGTGCCAGTGCAACGGTTTCCTCTTTGTCGCGCAGATGCAAACACTCCTGCCCCTCTGCCAACTGCTCCACCGCCTGCATGATATATCGCTCTAACACCTCGCCCATATCGCGCTTGAGGATGTAACGAAATGCCTGTACCTCATAGCCAGCAGGCGCGTACTCAATAAAGTTTGTCACAAAAAAGACCAGGGCGCGCCCATTGACTTGGCGCAATTTGCGTGCGAGGTCAATCCCTGTGTACGCCTCGTCCTCGAAGTCGATATCAAAAAAGACCATCGAGCAGGTGGAGAGGGCGGTCTGGAGCAAGTCCGAATCGCTGTGAAACCGCACCATCTCCGCACCGATGTGTAACTTGCGAAAGACACGCTCCAATTCTGCGGTCAGTGCATCCAAAAACAGGTCGTCATCGTCACAGAGTACCACTTGTAGGTTGCTCTGCCCGATGGCTACCCGACCAATATCCCATTCTGTCATTGTGTATTCTCCTCGCTGTAGTTTTTCTTTCCTATGCTATCATACCATGCGAAAAAATCCAAGCATCTCCCCGCAACTACCCCACCAGTTCGTCCTGTATACTCTGGCAGTTCTGGGGGATGCTGTTGGTACAGATAGTAATGGAAAGAAGTGTGATGGGTATGGATTCTATTTGGACAACAACCACTGAACTTCCACAGTTTGCCCCACTGCAACAGGATAGGAAAACGGATGTCCTCATCATCGGTGGTGGCATCACAGGACTGCTGTGCGCGTATCTCTTGGAACGAGCAGGTGTGTCGTATACACTCGTGGAGGCAGGGCGTATCTGTGGCGGTATCACGAAGAATACCACGGCTAAAGTGACGGCACAGCACGGTTTGCTGTATCACAAGTTGGTGCAGACATTCGGCATGGAACAGGCGCAACGGTATCTGTCTGCCAACCAGACCGCACTGGAGCAATATCGCACCCTGTGTAAACACATCCCCTGTGACTGGCAAGAAGCGAGCGCGGTGGTCTATTCCTTACACGACCGCAAGAAAATCGAACAAGAAATAGAAGCTTTGCAAACCATTGGTTTTTCT
>JAZRID010000053.1:0-1887 GCA_045645125.1 Oscillospiraceae bacterium
GAGGGCTATCACCGCAGAGCTGAGGCACTGTGCAAACGCGCACTTGTCGTTGCCCCGACCGAGAAGACAGGACATTCTCTCCTCTCCTACGCCGCCAACGGTGCTTGTTTTGACTGGTGCAGTTGCAACCACCGCGAACTCATCGACTATTACTACGACTTTGTGGAGAAAAATCCCACCTACCGCCCAGGCTATATGTGGTTGACGGACAACCTCATCGCTGACCTGCGACTGGAGGAAGCCCTCACCGTGACCAAACGGCTCGACCAGTTGAAACACGACTACCACACGATGATGATAGAGGGCTTTGTGCGCGGACTGCTGGGGGAAACCGAACAGGCAGAGGAACTGTTTGCCAAGGCACTGGCGGAGTACCCCGATGACCTGTACGCATGGTCGTTGCTGGGTGACATCCGCACCAAACAACGCCGTTACGATGAGGCGATTGCGTGTTACGAAAAGTCCTCCGCCCTCAACCCCAACCCTGGATTTACCGACAACTACTTCTCTGTTGCGTATATCTGCGAAATGCAGGGTAAATGGGAGGAAGCCGCCTGTGCCTATGAGAAGGCATTGGAAGTCTACCGCACCAACAAAAAATTAGAGGATGGCTTCGGCGTAGAACAACTCAAACAGTCGATTCTGCGTTGCCGTGCCAAGGCATAAGACGCGCCTACCACAACAAAAAGGAGTGTTGCAGATATACCGTCTGTAACACTCCCTTATTTTACATTTTTTACTCGTTTTCGGGCACTTGTCCGTTTTTCTTTTCGTTTTTCAGCTCGGTATAGACTTCGGTGAGCAGTTTACGGTCCTGCTTGGTCTGCATGAAGTCCTCCTCACGGAACATATCGGGACGGCGGCGCAGGGTACGCAACATGGACTGCTTTTTGCGCCATCTGGCAACATTGCCGTGGTGACCACTCAACAGCACATCGGGGACGCGTCGACCATGCCACTCGTCGGGACGGCTATACTGGGGGTACTCCAGCAGGCCATTCCAGTGGCTCTCCTCCTCGAAGCACTCCGCATCGGGTAGCACACCGGGGACCATACGGCACACCGCATCCGCCACCGCCATCGCAGGAATTTCGCCGCCAGTCAGCACGAAGTCGCCCAGAGAAATCTCCTCGTCTACGCACTCGTCAATAAATCGCTGGTCAATGCCCTCATAGTGGCCACAGACCAAAATCAGATGGTCGTGCTCCGCCAACAGTTGACGCGCTTTCGCCTGACAGAAAGTCGTGCCACAGGGCGAGAGATAGATGGTGTGGGTCTTTTCTGTGCCGTAGTTCTCCTTGATATGTGCCCAACAGCGGTACAGGGGGTCGGCTTGCATGACCGCACCACGACCACCACCGTAGGGGTAGTCGTCCACCTGTTTCTGCTTGTTCACGGTATAGTCACGGATTTGGTGGGCATCAATGCGGATAAAACCGCGCTCCTGTGCGCGTCCGAGAATCGATTCATTCATCATGTCCCCCACCGTTTCAGGGAACAGCGTCATAATATCAATTCTCATGGCTCCCCATCCCTTTCCAGACATGAATCTCTATCGTTGCGCTGTCTATATCAATCGACTGCACGAACGCAGGGACAGCAGGAATCAAGAACTCATCGCGACCACCGCGCACCACATAGACTTTGTGTGCAGGGTAATCCAACACTTCCTCGACCTTGCCCAGTTCCTCCCCTGTTTCTGCGTCACGCGCCGTCAGACCGATTAACTCTTGGTCAAAGAACACGCCTTTGGGGAGTTTGACATCCTTGCGACGAATGGTGACGGTCTTATTTTTATAAGTCAGCGCGGTGTCCATATCGTCTACACCGACCAATTTGACGAGCAGACAGCCCTTGTGGACACGGCTGAACTCCACCGCACAGGGG
>JAZRID010000054.1:0-1328 GCA_045645125.1 Oscillospiraceae bacterium
CCCGTGCCGTCGGGGGTGGGGTAGTCGTCACCGTACACATGGAGCTTCTCCAACTTGCCAACAGCAACCTGTGCGATATAGGGGACGAGGTTGTTGGGAATACCGTTGGGGTCCTCGCCAATCAGACCACTCTCATGGGCACCGATGGGGTTGAAGTAGCGCAAGATGGCGACATTCAACTCGGGCGCAGCCTTGCAGTAGTCGATAAGAATCTTTTCCAAGAACAGCTTGGTCGTGCCGTAGGGGTTGGTCGTACCGCCAGTGGGGAAGTCCTCACGGATGGGAACGCTGGCAGGGTCACCATACACGGTGGCAGAGGAAGAGAAGACAAAGTTTTTCACACCAAACTCGCGCATGACATTGAGCAGGTTCAAAGTGCTGACCAAGTTGTTGGTGTAGTACTCCAACGGCTTACGGACACTCTCTCCGACTGCTTTCAGACCAGCAAAGTGGATGACAGCGTCAATGTTGGGGTACTGTGCAAAGAGTGCGCGCGTTGCCTCGCCGTCGCACAGGTCTGCTTTTACAAAAGGAACGGTTTTGCCAGTGATGGTTTCTACGCGGTGCAGGGACTCCTCGCAGGAATTGGAGAGATTGTCCACCACGATAATCTCATAGCCTGCATTGAGAAGCTCGACGCAGGTGTGGCTGCCGATGTATCCAGCACCGCCAGTGACTAAAATTGCCATAATACACACTTCCTTTGTTGTTTTTTGATGATTTTATTGTAATAAAGAAATGAAAAAATGAAAATAGACAATGTTACATATTATTTGTATTATCGTCTGCTAGGGTCTGCGAGGCCTCTGAGAGCATCTTGACGCTGTCCGCATACTCGCTGGGGGACATCCCTGTGAGCAATTTGAAACGACGCGAGAAGTAGTGGACGGACTGAAAGCCGAGCCGTTCGGCAATCTGCGTAAAATTCAACCGTCCCTCCCGAATCATCTCCCGTGCGGCGCGAATTTTCATCTTGTTGAAATAGTCAATCACGCCTCCACCCGTCTGCTCGTGAAAATATCGCTCCAACTGGGCGCGCCCCACCAGATTATCCCGACAGATTTGGCTGAGCGACAGTGGTTGGTCCAATCGCTGTTCCAAGTACGCCACAATATCACGGATAGGCTCTTGGGCATGGCGCGGTTGTACTTTTTTGACGGGCAGGGCATCACCACGCCGAATCAGACGAATTAACAATTCTTCCAATGCGGAGGCGAGGAGTTGTTCACTGCCGAAGCGAATATTCTCACGGCGCATAAGGGTATGAATGGCAGGGTCGTGTAGGGGGGTGGAGAAGATTGCGCGACTTTCGCCCACAATCCGTGCCA
>JAZRID010000055.1:0-3021 GCA_045645125.1 Oscillospiraceae bacterium
GTCTGTTCGGTGGCGACCGCATCACCGCTCTGATGGACCGTCTGGAAGTCGATGAAAATATGCCCATCGAAACCAAAATGCTTACCAAGACCATCGCCAATGCCCAGACCAGCGTGGAGTCGCGCAACTTCCAAGCGCGTAAGAGTACGCTGGAATACGACGATGTGATGAACAAACAGCGTGAGATTATCTACGACCAGCGCAAGCAGGTGCTGGACGGTATGGACATCCGCGAGGTCATCTCTGGCATGATTTCTGGCATGATTACCGACAGCGTTACCAATGCCTTTGGCGATAAGAAGCAGTTGGATGCCGAGAGCTTCCATACCATGATGCACGCGCTGGAGGGCACTTTCTTCAGCAGAGATACCTTCACACAGGACGAAATCATGGGACGCACCGCACAGGAGTGCATTGACCTGTTTACCGCCAAGGCAATGGAGGTCTACACCGCCAAGGAGCAGGAAGTGTCCCCTGCTACGATGCGCGAGGTCGAGCGCGTGGTGATGTTGCGCGTAGTCGATGAATATTGGATGGAACACATCGATGCCATGAACGAACTGCGTCAGGGCATCCGTCTGCGCGCCTACGCACAGACCGACCCTGTCATCGCCTACAAGCAGGAGAGCCTGCATATGTTCGAGGAGATGATTGATGCCATCCGCGAGGACACCGTGCGCCGTCTGTACTCCGTGCGTCTGCGGACGAATCAGGAAGTGAAGCGTGAGCGCGTGGCAACTGGTCTGACCGAGGGTCATGGCGATGGAACGGTGAAGAAACAGCCCCGCCGTGTACAGGGCAAAGTCGGCAGAAACGATCCCTGCCCCTGTGGAAGCGGTAAGAAGTACAAGAAGTGCTGTGGCGCGAACGAGTAACGCCGTTTCTTGATTCTATCTTCTAAATAACGAGAAAATCCCCACAAAAGCGAGGACAAACTTCCTACTTTTGTGGGGACTTTTTGCACTATAAATTACTTGTTGTACTCGTCCATCAGAGCCTTGAAGGCAGGCAGACTACGCTGAATCATCTCAGGGCTGACACAGGTACTCAGACGGCAGAAAGAGGGAATACCGAAATCATTGCCAGGGACGATGAGCAGGTTCCGCTCCTTTGCGCGGTGGGACAAGGCGTTAGCGTCACCGTCGGGGGCTTCAATCAGCATATAGAATGCGCCGTTGGGCTTGACACAGCGGAAACCGTAGCTGGTCAGAGCCTCATAGAGCGTCTTGCGGTTCTGGTCGTAGATTTTAACATCGGGACGAACCGTAGCACAGAGGTCGATAACCTTCTGCATAAGGGAGGGAGCGCAGACATGACCGCTGGAGCGGGCCGCACCAGCAATGGCATAATAGAGTGCCTGACTGTCGGCACAGCTGTCGGGTACGCAGACATAGCCGATACGCTCACCGGGCATAGACAGGGACTTGGAATAGGAATAGCAGACAATGGTGTTATCATAGATGGTGGGGATGAAAGGCACCTCTGCATTGTCATACACCAGCTCACGATAGGGCTCATCGGCAATGATATAGATGGGATGACCGTACTCCTCCCCCTTGCGCCCCAGCATTTCAGCCAGAGCAGCCAGCTCCTCACGGGTGTAAATCACGCCAGATGGGTTGTTGGGAGAGTTGACAATGATTGCCTGTGTGTGAGCGGTGAGGCTCTGCTCAATGGCGGGGATATTGATGCCGAAAGTCTCGGTGTTGGCTGGAACGATGACAGGCGTTCCACCTGCACCCTTGATGAACACAGGGTACTCCGCGAAGTAAGGAGCCAGGATAACGAACTCACTGTTCTCAACAGCCAGAGCGCGCAGAACAGCGGACAGAGCGGGTGCTGCGCCGCAGGTGAAGAACAGATTCTCAGGGCGGAGCGAAGTTCCGTAGCGGGCGTTCAAATCGTCGGAAACACTCTTACGGACATCCAATGTACCCGTAGCAGGGGTATAGCCATGAATGGCAACAGCACTCTGCTTCTCCATAATCTCAATGATGGCATCATGGACAGCATCGGGGGCAGGAACAGAGGGATTGCCGATGGAATAGTCATAGATATTCTCAGATCCAATCTCTCTTGCCTTCTGAATACCGTAGTCAAACAGCTCGCGGATGCAGGAACGCTTGGAGCCAAGCTCCACCATGCTTTGAACTAACATAGTTTCCTCCTAATATGTATCTCTATACTTGGGTATCAGGCGTTAGCGGCAACCACTGCGCCCAGAGCGATAGAAGCCAGCTTTGTTTCTGCACTGTCAGAACGGGAAACCAGAACGATAGGCACCTTTGCGCCCACGATGATACCAGCATTCTTGGCCTCACCGAACAGGCTCATTGCCTTACCGATGCCGTTACCGACTTCGTAAGTGGGTACGAGGAGAATATCTGCCTCGCCGCCGCCGACAGCGGTATAGTGCTTGTGATGGCAAGCATCCTTGCTGACTGCCAAATCCAGACCCACAGGGCCGTACACATTCATATTATAGGGAGCCCAACGCTCGGTCATCTCGGTCAGAGCCTGTGCATCCACCATAGAGGGAATCTTGGGGTCAACCACTTCTGCACCACAGATGCAGGCGGTGTTGATGCTCTCATAGCCCAGAGCCTTCATCACGATGGCGGCATTCTCCAAAATACCAGCCTTCTTCTCCAAGTCGGGGAAAGTATTCATACCGCCGTCGGTCAGAGCCATCATTTTGTGGCCACGGGGCTCGTACAGCATGACATGGCTAATCAGGCGACCAGTACGCAGACCATGCTCCTTATTCAGCACAGCGCGCATGAGGGTAGCGGTACCGAGCAGACCCTTCATCAGGAAGCCAGCACGACCCTCAACGACACAGGCAACAGCCTTTTCAGCGCAGTCGACATCGTCGGTAGCGGCAACAATCTCGTAATTGGCGGCATCCTCACCCAATTCTGCGAGCATGGCGCGGATTTTTTCCTCGTCGCCCACCAGAACGGACTGTGCGATACCCTGACGGCGTGCCTCGCAGACAGCCTGAATGACAGCATCATCGTG
>JAZRID010000056.1:0-10076 GCA_045645125.1 Oscillospiraceae bacterium
GTCAAAGTCTTTGTGGAAAAAATGTAAGGAGGAACGAATATGCCTACCGGTATTATCAGTCTTGTAATTATCATTAGCCTTTTGTTACTCGCTTTGATTATTCTTGCCACGAATATCCGCGTTGTACAGCAGTCTAAGGCCGCCGTTGTGGAGCGTCTGGGCGCATTCCAAACGGTCTGGGGCGTTGGTCTGCATATCAAAATTCCATTTGTGGACCGCGTTGCCAAGATGGTTTCTCTGAAAGAGCAGGTGGTGGACTTTGCGCCCCAGCCTGTCATTACCAAGGACAATGTTACCATGCAAATCGACACGGTGGTGTACTACCAGATTACCGACCCCAAGCTCTTTACCTACGGTGTCGAAAATCCCATGAGTGCAATCGAGAACTTGACAGCCACTACCTTGCGTAATATCATCGGTGAGTTGGAGCTGGACCAGTCCTTGACGAGCCGTGACCACATCAATACCAAGATGCGCGCCATTCTGGATGAGGCGACCGACCCCTGGGGTATTAAAGTCAACCGTGTGGAGCTGAAGAACATCATTCCGCCCCGTGAGATTCAGGATGCGATGGAGAAGCAGATGAAAGCCGAGCGTGAGCGTCGAGAGTCCATCCTACAGGCCGAGGGTCAGAAGCAGAGCCAGATTCTGGTGGCAGAAGGTGATAAGCAGGCGTTGATTCTGCGCGCCGATGCCGCGAAACAGGCGAAGATTATGGAGGCGGAAGCAGAGGCAGAGGCCATCTTACGCGTGCAACAGGCAACAGCCGATGCTATGCGTATCTTGAACGAGGCTTCCCCCAATGACCAGGTCATCAAGCTCAAGGCACTGGAGGCATTCGCCGCCGCCGCCAACGGACAGGCAACCAAGATTATTATTCCCAGTGAGATTCAGTCCCTCGCAGGTCTGGCCGCTGGCGCACAGGCTCTGCTGAGTAAAGACACGGATACCAATTCCTAAGCGGTAATGATACAAGCAAAGAGGCACACAATTATTCCGCTAGTTGGAACAGACCAACTAAAACTTGGTAGTACTCGTGCATCTGTTAGACAGGAGTATGCGGATCTGTACTGTGGGTCCTTCCAACGAGATGACCACCATAACATCGATGATTATGGATGGTTTCATGCGTATTTTGTAAATGAAGTGCTATGTGCTGTCGAATTTTTTGAACCGTGTGAAGTATACTGGGGAGAAGTGCAGTTAATTGGACTGGAGTTTGCAGTGTGCAAAGAGCTGTTTCTCCAAAGTGATGATACCTTGCGACTTGAGGGTGATGTTGGTTTTTCTTCCCCGAAGTTACAGATAGGTGTATATGCGCCATATGGGTCAATAGAAACGGTTCTCATCGCAAAAGACGGCTATTATCACTAAAAGTGATTTGTCACGGCAGATGAAAACCCCTCCGATTGCGGTCGGAGGGGTCCTGTTGTTTTTCTTTATTTTTTTCCTGCGTTTGTTCTGACTTCCCGATATTCTTGTCGGACATCTTCAAAGTCATATCCAATGTAGTAGTTGTTTTTGCCTAGGTTTTTGACAATGTATAATCCCATATCTGCACCGTACAGGAAATCCCAAGTCTTATTCAGACCAGAGGGAATCCTGTGGAACAGACCTTGGCTGATGGTCACGCGGTCGCTGACTTTGGAGTGCTTGTGCTCAATATTGAGATTGTAAATTTTCTCTTGCAATCTCTTTGCCATCTTCTCTACATCTTTTTTGGAGTACTCCTCGTAGATAATGACAAATTCATCACCGCCGTATCGTGCGGTGTGAACACCGTTGTATTCCTCCATCGAGCGAATAGCATCGGCAATCAGAATCAAACAGTCGTCACCTGCCTGATGGCCGTAGTTGTCGTTAAACTCTTTGTAGCAGTCGATGTCCAGAATTTCTACAGTGAGCGGTGTGCCGTTGAGGTAGGCCTTGTGAAATGCCAATTCCGACAGCTCGTTGAGCTTGTGGCGGTTGTTCATACCCGTCAGTGCGTCGTGTTCGGACTTCTGTTTCAGCATGAGATTGGACAGCTCCACTTCCTTACGGCGTGTTTCTTCCTCGTCCAGACGCATTCGCATCACGATGTTGTGACTGATAATCTTGTTACGCTCTGCCTCGTTTCGGCGTGCCACGGCGTAGTAGCGCGCCGCCATCAGTGCATAGTTGGCGCGGTCGCCAATCTTTTCGTAGTAGGTTAAACGCATTTTGAGAATTTGCTTCTCTACGGTAGCACCACTGACCAGAAAATCAATACGGTCAATCATGCAAATAAACTCGTCAAGTTTTCCGATTTCCAACAGCAACATACAGTGGCGGTACAACTCGCTGAGGGTATTGATGACATTCATGCTACCCAGTTTCAAATGCGATAGCCGTTCAATCGCATCATCTCTGGCAAAGGTATCGCCAGTAGAATTATATAGCTCGGATTCGAGAATACAGATGGAAATTTCGTTGATATTGGCACTATGCTCTGAGGAGAGCGTTTTCAGCTGTTCTAAATACTGCGCGGCCTTTTCGTTTTGACCAAGGTGGAGATAGGCCTGGCAGAGATTGGCACAGACGACAATTTCCGAGTCTACCGTGACGGTGCTGGTGCGCGACTTGACGCGCTCACATTCCAACAGAATTTCGACTGCCTGAGATGGTTCGCCCAGAGCGAGAAGGATACTGGCAATATTGCTTAAGATGTCGTATTCTCCATTATAAATCTCGTGTGCGCGGCTCATGGAGAGACCTTTCATATAGCAGTCGATAGCAAGAGAAGTATCGCCTTGAAAATCAGCAATGTTGCCCATCGCATTGTAGGTTTTACACGCTAAGACCCAATCCTCACCAGCAATTAGTCGATTCAGAGCCTCGGAGAAATAGGCAAGACCGTGTTCCAGTTCGGCGGAGGCATAACTGGCGTAGCCACGGAAAAATAGGCAGTACCCTTTCAAATATTCATTGCGATTGGTGTTCGCATATTCTTCCAATGCACTGCAATTTTCAAGAAATATTTCTGGGTTGGTAGCTACATTTTTTTCAATCGCTTCCATCATGGTAATCACTTTGACGGGGAGATTATCTTTGACCATATCGTAAACACTCCTTATTGTCTGAATTGCTATCCTATCCTTGCGGCAAGGAATCTTTTTACCGCGGTGCGGTGTCGTTGTAATGGGAAACGACCTCGAAGGAGGTATCCAAGTGGAAGTGGTTCTTTCCGCGGTGTTTGACACCGTAGAGTACCATATCGGCACAGTACAAAAAGTCCCAGAGTTTATCGCCGGTGGAGGGGATGTGGTGGAATAACCCGTGGCTGATACTCACACGGTCACAGACAGTGGAATATTTATGCTCGATGTTGAGGTTATAGATGAGGTCCTGCAAATGCTGTGCCATTTTTTCGACCTCTTTCTGTCCGTGTTCCTCGTAGATAATAACAAATTCATCGCCACCGTAGCGCGCCGTATGTACCCCACCGTATTCCTCAAGGGAACGAATGGCCTGCGCTACATGAACCAGACAGTCATCGCCAGCTTGATGGCCGTAGTTATCATTAAATTCTTTGTAGCAGTCGATGTCGAGCACGCCCACCGTCAGGGGTGTACCGTTGAGCTGTGCCTTGTGGAAGGCAAGTTCTGCAATTTCATTCAATTTATAGCGGTTGGTCATGCCTGTGAGTGCATCGTGTTCCAACTTCTGTTGGAGCAAGCGGTTGGAACGCTCGACCTCCTGTCGCTTCTGCGCCTCCTCGTCCAAGTGCATACGGGTGACAATATTATGGCTGATAATCTTGTTGCGTTCCACCTCACGCCGTTCTGCTACCTCGTAATATTGCAGAGCCTTTTCAGCCAAACGGTCATAGTCCTCAATTTTTTGGTAGTATTTCATTTGCAAATCAAGAACTCGTTTTTCAATGTTGGGGTTGTCGGCTTGCTGTTCGAGTCGATTGACCAGTGCAAGGAAATCGTCGAATTTCCCCATCTCCAACAGCAATTTGGCATGAAAACACAGCTCATTGATAGCATTGTAGACATCTATGCTGTGCAATTCCAGATTGCGTAGTGTGGCGATGGCAGTGTCACGGGATTCTGTGTTGCCAGTTGCGTGGTACAGCTGTGTTTCAAACACACTGCACAGGAGAATATTGATAGTGGAGGGTGCTTCCTTGCGTCTTTGGCGAAGGAACTGGAGTTGCTTGTCCGCCTCGTCATTCAGACCAAGCTGGAGGTAGCAGTTAATTAAATTGGCTGTCGCGGCCAGTCTGGCATCCAGTGACATGACCAGACCGTTTTCAATGAGATGGTCGCCACGCAGTAACATGGTGCGTGCATTTTCAAAGGAACTAAGGCTGATATATACATTGGCGATGTTGATACGGATAGTATATTCCATGTTCGGAATATCGTACTCCACGGCCAAGGAAAGACCTTTCATATAGCAGTCGATGGCGAGGGAGATATCGCCGTGAAAATCTGCGATATTGCCCATCGCATTGTAGGTGCGAGAAACCATCTCCCATTCCTGTGCGGCGATTAAGTAGTTGAGCGCACAGGAGAGAATTTCTATCCCCTGTTCCAGTTGGGCGTTGAAGTATTGATAAAAGCCGCGGTAAAACAGACTGTATCCCTTGAGATAGTCGTCGTTTGTTTCTTCGGCGTATTGTTCCAGTTTGGTGCAAAATTCCAAAACACATGCGTTGTTTGATCTGACATGATTCGCAATCTCGTGCATCCAATCCTGCACATAAGGCGGTATTTTTCGTTCTTGCATTTCCGTACGCTCCTTATTGTTCGTATAGAAAAAACCGTGTATGTATTTTCTTTAATTATAGTATATTCCCATAAATTTGTAAATCGTTTCCACTAAAAAAATGAACAGGAGTGTTGCCATGCGCAGCAACACTCCTGTGGTTAGGTAGGATTAAGAGGGGAGAATATGAGCTTTCCGCAGTGGTCCACGCAATGCGAAAAAGAGCAATGTGGCACAGATGACCGCCAACACACCGTTGACCAGTGACACGGGCAACTTAGTGGCTAAGGTTTCGCCGATAGCGACCGACCAAGTGAATCCTTGGACATAGACACCAGAGATGATATTTTTTGTGATATGTAATACGGTGTAGGTGACAGCACCGCACAGTCCTGCAAAACATACACGGAATTTTTCACTGCCCAAAGAAAAGTGGCGCATAACCAGTCCTGCGACATAAGCCATCAAAAATTTATTGATGAAAGTGATGTAAAATTCGTGTGCCCAAGCTGGGTCGGTCAAATCGACCAGCGCATTGCCAATTCCAGCAGAAAGACCGCCGATGAGAGGTCCGAAGAGGAAAGAAGCCAGAATACACATGGCGTTTCCCACGGAAAGTGCGGTTTTTCCCAGAAGGGTAGGAATCGGGATGCTGATAAATTTGGTTAAGACAAAGACACACGCGGCGAGTACACCGACCATCGTAATATTGCGGACACTAAAAACACTATTCTTTTTCATAGAATCACTCCTGTTCTTTCTCGCTCTTGACAGGCGGAATTGGATGTTGTACCCTGATTATACAATAATCTGGCTCTATTGAAACTACCAGAATAGAAAAAAGTTAAGGGGTCAGTTGGGGGTGTTATGTTGGAATTACAGGTGTCGCTCGATGGACAGGAGCATCTCTATCTACAAATTTATACCAGTATCGCCACGCAGATTCGGTCGGGACAGCTGGCACCGGGGAGCCGTCTGCCAGGGAAACGCAGTCTGGCGGCGCGACTAGGGGTAGCAATCAATACGGTGGACACCGCCTATCAAATGCTGTTGGCGGAGGGGTATCTGGAGAGCCGACAGCGCAGTGGTTTTTTTGTCTTGCCCTATACCGATATGCTACAAGCACCTGTACAGGGAAAACCTGCGCTACAGGTGGTGGAAGAACCTGCGATTCGGTTCGATTTGTCCACAGGCTCGGTGGATACTGCGCTCTTTCCCTTTCGCACTTGGGGACGGATTCAGAAAGAATTGCTTTACCACGGCGAGGAATTACTGCACCACGGCGCGCGTGCAGGGGATGACGATTTGCGTTGTGCGATTGCACAGTATTTGCGCGCCTATCGTGGGGTGGAGTGCGACCATACGCAGATTGTAGTAGGAGCAGGGATGGAATATCTGCTGGGGTTGGTGGCACAGCTCCTGCGTGGTAGTACGGCGGCCATCGAGAATCCTGGCTATGGTCGCTCACGGACGATTTTGGAAAATTGCGGTGTAACCTGTCGGTGCGTGGCTATCGATGAGAGTGGACTGGGGATAGACGGATTGGAGGAGAGTGGGGCGAATCTCTGCTATGTCACACCGAGCCATCACTTCCCGACAGGGGTGACGATGCCAGTGGGCCGTCGTTCCCAGTTGTTGCAGTGGGCACAGTGTGGGGAGGGGCGGTATATCATCGAGGACGACTACGATGCAGAATTTCGCTTCGATATGCGACCGTTGCCCAGTTTACAGGGCATGGCAGGGCGTGGTGGGCCAGTTATCTACCTGTGTACTTTCTCCAAAAGCCTTGCGCCCAGTATTCGTATCGCCTGTATGGTACTGCCTGTATCACTGCTACCGCAGTGGCGAGAGAAGTTTGGCGCATATGCGAATACTGTGAGCCGTTTTGAACAGCAGACTTTGCGCCGTTTTTTAGAGGACGGCCATTTTACACGCCACCTGTCGCGGATGCGAAAAACCTACAAGGCGCGGATGGAGTTGCTCTGTCGTACCCTAGAGGAGCAGTTTGGTCGGGAGTGCATCGCACTGCGCGGATGCCACACGGGATTGCATCTCTTATTGACACTGTATGACGCACCGGGGGAGGCGTGTATGGTGCGTGCGGCGGCGCAGGAGGGGGTGCGTCTGCGCGGATTGAGTGAATACTATATGGAACAGCGTGAGAACTGTCCACGGAACACCGTGGTGATTGGCTATGCGTCCGTAGCGGATTGTGAGATTCCTGCGCTGGTGACGGCACTGCATCGGGCGTGGCGTGTATTGCAGACGAAAAAAGACAGGGGCACGACTTGACAAAGCAGTGCAGATACCTTTATGATACAGTGGAATGGAAAACAACAGGAACGGAGTGTATGTACATGGCAGAGTATATCACCAGTCGAAGCAATGCGTTGATGTCCCATATTCGGAAACTGGTATCCTCCCGTGCCTATCGACGGGAACAGGGGGCGTATGTCGGGGATGGTGTCAAGCTACTGGAGGAGGCGGTCAAGTGGGATGTCCCTCTCACCGCCGTGGTCTATACCAAGGGAATCGCAATTCCGCCGATGCAGGATACGGTGCGTGTGGTGGAAGTTCCAGAGGATTTGATGCGCTCCATCAGTCCGATGGAAACACCGCAGGGGGCACTGTTCGTTGCGCGTCTGCCACAGAATTCCCTGCCAGAGGTACTGCCTGGTCGGCGGTATCTGGCACTGGAGGGGGTACAGGACCCTGGTAATGTAGGTACCATTCTGCGTACCGCAGATGCCTACGAGGCAGATGGTGTGATACTGCTCGGCGGCTGTGCGGATTTATATAATCCAAAGACGGTGCGCTCAACGATGGGCGCGCTGTTTCGTGTGCAGGTTTGGACGACTACACTGGACGAGCTTTGCGCTGTCCTGCGCCGTTCGGAACTGCCCCTACTGGGGGCGGCGTTGCGCGAGGATACCGTGGATGCTAGGGAAGCAGATTTGCGCCATGCGGTTATGCTCATTGGTAGTGAGGGAAAAGGTCTGAGCGAGGCGGCATTGGATGCCTGTGACCAGACCATTCGGATTCCCATGGGAGCGCGGTGCGAATCGCTCAATGCCGCGATTGCCGCAGCTACACTTCTGTGGGAAGGATACCGATGATGGTGCAGGAAAGGCGGTGCGCGTGATGACAGCAATCAAATACTGGCTGTGGTTGGCAGGTTTGAAAGGTGTCCCCCATCAGCATAAATTGTGCCTGTTGCAGTATTTCGGGTCGCCCGAACGCATTTTTCTAGCGGAGCGTGGGGAATACTTGCTCGTGGACGGTATGACCGTGGCCATCGCGGAGGGATTAGAGAATAAATCGTTGTGTGAGGCGGATACCATTTTAGGGGAGTGCGAGCGGTTGGGACTGCGTGTGCTGACGCTCCATGATGCGGAATACCCCGACCGTCTGCGGAACATTTACGATCCACCGATTGTGTTGTATGTCAAGGGGCGGTTGCCCCTGTTTGATGATGAGGTCGCCATTGCGATGGTCGGTGCGAGAAAAGCGTCCGATTACGCGTTGCGTGTCGGGGAACAGCTGTCCTACCAGTTGGCGAAGCACGGTGCTGTGGTGGTGTCGGGGCTGGCCAGCGGAGGCGACGCGGTGGCACACCGCGGTGCGTTGCGCGCTGGTGGTTTTACTGTCGCTGTCATTGGTGGTGGCCATGATATCCGATACCCCTATGAAAACCGCTTCTTATACGAGGACATCGCCGTACGCGGTGTCATTTTGTCCGAATATCCACCGGGTACACCCCACGATGGTAAGCATTTTCCTGTGCGAAACCGCATTATCAGCGGTCTGTCACTCGGCGTTGTGGTGACAGAGGCAGCACAACGCAGTGGTACACTAATTACCGCCAGTCGCGCCTTGGACCAAGGGCGAGATGTGTTTGCGGTGCCTGGTCAGATTGACGACCCCGCCTGTGCAGGGAGCAATCGCCTGTTGCGCGATGGTGCGTTGATTGTAACCGAAGCGTGGGATGTTCTACTGCACTATGCCTCGCTTTATCCGCATAAACTGCGTGCCACGGGGACGCAGGATGCCGTGCGATTCGGAGAACATGACGCGGATTCCGCCCAAAATACCTCTACGACATCGACACCGCAACAGACAGAACCAACGGAACAGAAGCAAGAAGAATCTGCTCTGCCACAGTTGGACTTGCAGGGGGACCACGGATTGCACCACGACCAAATTGCTATTTTACGGGCGTTGGAAGGGCGCACCATGCAGGTGGATGATATTATTGAAGCGACACAAATTCCGACGCGTCAGGTATTGTCAGCACTGACCGTATTAGAAATAGAAGGATTCGTCACACAACACAGTGGAAAACGCTTTGCGCTGTGCGTGACATTAGTATAGATTTTGCCCTGTGAGGGCACACAACTACCGGCGGAGTTCCGCCGTGTCAGGAGGATGGAATGGGAAAAATTAGTCTGGTGATTGTGGAGTCCCCTGCGAAAGCCAAGACCATTGGTAAGTATCTGGGGCCGAACTATCAGGTCAAGGCGTGTATGGGACATCTGCGCGATTTGCCCAAGAGTACCATCGGCGTAGATATCGAAAACAATTTTGAACCCAATTATCGCCCGATTAAGGGAAAAGAGGACATTATCAGTGAACTAAAAAAGGTCGCCAAAGAGAGCGAATTTGTCTATCTTGCCACCGACCCTGACCGTGAGGGCGAGGCAATCAGCTGGCATTTGAAAGAGTTGTTGTCGCTGAGCGAGGAAAAGACGCGTCGTGTCACCTTTAATGAGATTACCAAGCGTGTCGTCAGCGAATCCATCGCCGCGCACCGTGAGATTGACCAAGACTTAGTGGACGCACAACAGGCGCGCCGTATTCTGGACCGCATTGTGGGGTATCAGCTCTCGCCGTTGCTGTGGAAAAAGATTCGCAGAGGTCTGTCCGCAGGGCGTGTGCAGTCCGTGGCGACGCGCATGGTCTGTGACCGTGAGCGCGAAATTGCGGAGTTTCAGCCACAGGAGTACTGGTCTTTGGATGTGAAATTGAGTACCGATGCCACCGAAAAGACGCAGTTTCTCGCACGGTATCACGGCGAAAACGGAAAGAAGCGCGAATTGAATTCCGCACAGGAAGTGGCAGAGGTTGTAGCGGCTGTAGAAAATGGAACCTTTGCAGTAAAAACCGTCAAACGGCAGGATAAACACCGTTCGCCCTCGCCACCGTTTACCACCTCTACGCTACAGCAGGAGGCGAGCCGTAAGTTGAGCATGACCCCGCGCCGTACGATGGCGATTGCCCAACAGCTGTATGAGGGCGTGGATATCACGGGCGAGGGAACCGTGGGTTTGATTACCTATATG
>JAZRID010000057.1:0-2870 GCA_045645125.1 Oscillospiraceae bacterium
TACAGAGCCGCCAGTGTCGTGAGGCTCTCGGCATCGTGGGGGTTGAGTGCCAGTCTGTCCTTGAGATAGCGTTCCGCGTGGTCAAAGTCGGCGCGCGGGATAAATTCCTCGGTTTCCGTCATGTTGCAGATGCGCTCCTGCTGTGCCTCGTCACTCAACTCGAAGAAGTCGTCAATGCGTACGCCGAAGTAGACGGACAGGGCAGGCAGTAGCGTGATGTCGGGCATCGTCTGACCATTTTCCCAACGGCTGACCGCTTGGGGCGAAACACCTAGCTCCTGCGCCAGTGTTTCCTGGGTAATATTCTTTGCGATACGAAAGGTTTTAATCTTCATTCCGATATCCATAGTAAGATTCCTCCAAATGATAGTTACTTGGTCGACCTGTACTTAGTCTAGCGTTCACAGGGGGAAAAAGCAATCAACAGAAACAGGAAACCATCCAACAGACTGTGGATAATACGGCAAAAATCGTGGGATAACTTGGTGCGTGGGTTGTATTTTCGCTTTTGCCATGCTATACTATATCTTGTAGGAGTATTGTTTTTTGGAATACTGTATGGAAAAAATGGAGAGTGCTATGATTTCTGTAACTGCGGCACAAATGTGCTTGGCCACGAAAGGAACGCTCTACGGCGATGAAACGCTCTGTGTCAGTGCGCTGTCTACGGACAGCAGAAGCATTACAAAGGGAGTTTGGTTCATCCCCATCAAGGGAGAGCGATTTGACGGACACGATTACATCGATATGGCATTGGAGCAGGGGGCGGTCGGCTGTTTCTGCGCGCGTCTGCCAGAAGCCCTGCGCGACGATAAGACATATATTCTGGTGAAAGATACCAAGGTGGCAATGAAAGATTTGGCATCGTGGTATCGTTCCCAGTTTACCTTGCCCATTGTGCAGATTACAGGCAGTGTGGGAAAGACCACCACCAAGGAGATGATTGCCGCGGTTCTCTCCCAGCGTCTGTGTACCCATAAGACCAAGGGGAACCTCAATGGCGATATTGGCGCACCGCTGATGGTGTTGGGCATTATGCCAGAGCACGAGGTCGCTGTCATCGAAACAGGTATGGACAATTTCGGACAAATTCGCTATCTGGGGGAGATGATTCGCCCAGATTTTGCCGTTATCTCCAATATTGGGGAAGCCCATATGGAGTATTTGGGGAGCAAAGAGGGGATTCTCCGCGCAAAAAGCGAGATTTTTGAAAATCTTCGTCCCAATGGTGTGGCAGTTTTGTGTGGGGACGATGCCCTGTTGAATACTTTGAAACTACCATTTGCTACCATCCGTTGTGGTATGGGAGATGGCTGTGATGTACGCATCGAAGATGTCAAAGATATGGGTGTGGCAGGCGTATCATGTACCGTCCGTACAGCAAAATGCAACTATGCGCTGGAGATTCCTGCGCCCGGTGTGCATATGGTGTATTCGGCGGCGATGGCTGTGGTGATTGCCGAGTGTCTGGGATTGCATGAGGACGAAATTTGTGCAGGTGTGAGAAGTTTCACACAGACAGGCGAGCGTCTGCGCGTGGAGCGTCTGCGTGGCGATAGAATCCTACTGAACGACAGCTATAATGCCAATCCGCAGTCGATGGGCGCGGCATTGCGCGTCTTGGCATCGACCGAGGCAACAGGACGCATTGCCATGCTCGGTGATATGAAGGAGTTGGGCGATGCCACCGAAGCGGGTCACCGTGAGATGGGGCAGTTAGTCGGTGCCTTGGGGATTGACCTGCTCATCGCTGTCGGACCACACTGTAAGGCATACATGGTGCCGGCGGCAAAGGAGGCAGGATGTCCCGATGTGCGCTGGTATGAAGAGAAGACGCAGGCCTATGCGGACCTGTTGGCAGAGTACCGCGAGGACATGGCACTGCTGTTGAAAGCCTCCCACTTCTCGGGGCGGTTTGATTTGGTGGCCGATTTTCTGCGCGAACAGATTGGCGAACAGCAGTAATACCGAAATGGAAAGATAGAAAATTATGATTGAAATTAGTATCAACGGATTAAAAAAATCCTTTGAAATAGGAAGTAATATCCTCGATGGCATTACTTTTCAAGTGGAAACAGGGGAGCGGTTGGGGTTGCTCGGACGCAACGGCGCAGGTAAGTCCACCCTCTTTCGGATTCTCACGGGGGAGTTAGAGCCAGACGAGGGCGAAGTCGTCATTGCAAAGAACCGCCGTCTGGGCTTAATCTCTCAGATTCCCGTCTATCCTGTGGGGTACACCGTGGAGGATGTGCTGAACACCGCCTTTTCGCGCCATCAAAAATTGGCGGCAGAGATGGAGAGTCTTGCCACCGCCATGGCGGAGGGGGACAGCAGTGAAGCTACCCTGCGCCGTTACGGAGAACTGTCCGCCAAGTTCGAGGGGCTCGGCGGATATGACACGGAAACCGCGGTCAACAAGGTCGCAAACGGTCTAAGTATTTCGCCCGAAATGCGGTCGCAACTGTTTGACCAGCTCTCTGGCGGTGAAAAAACGCGCGTCAACTTGGGACGGCTCATTTTGGAAGATACCGATATTTTGCTGTTGGATGAGCCGACCAACCATCTGGATTTGCATGCGGTGGAGTGGTTGGAGGACTATGTCCGACGCTTCAAAGGTACGGTTATCACCATCAGCCACGACCGCTATTTCTTGGACCGCACCATTACCCGTGTCATTGAGATTGCAGATGGAAAAGCGGAGTTTTATTCGGGCAATTACAGCTTCTATGCCATTGAAAAGGAACAGCGGTATTTGGAACGGATGCGCCGTTTTGAAAAGGAACAGGCGGAAATCCGCCGTCTGACGGAAACCGCCACTAAAATGCACGAACATGGCACGGAGCTGTTGCACAAGCGCGCGTTCTCAATTG
>JAZRID010000058.1:0-1739 GCA_045645125.1 Oscillospiraceae bacterium
CTGATAGTCCACGATAGCATCCTCCAGTGCAATCTGGGCAAAGGTGTCCAGATGACTGGACGGCTCGTCCAACAGCAGAAGATTTGCCCCACTAACAGAAAGCTTGGCGAGCTGTAGCAGATTTTTCTCACCGCCCGACAGATGTGCAATCTTGCGGTGCAGACCGTCCTCTGCAAAGCAATACTGACGAAGCAAGTTCTCTACACTCTCACGGGTTTCAAAACCGAGGTCGAAGAACTCCTGATAGATGGTATTCTCATCGTTCAGAATTTCCGCATGGAGCTGTGAGAAAAAGGCAGGTTTGGCCTCGTCCGTAAAGCGAATGGTTTCCGTTCGCCCTGCGCGAATATCGCGCAAAAGGGATGTTTTGCCCGTACCGTTGGGACCGACCAAAATCACTT
This sequence comes from Oscillospiraceae bacterium, assembly GCA_045645125.1. Taxonomy (GTDB): domain Bacteria; phylum Bacillota; class Clostridia; order Oscillospirales; family Oscillospiraceae; genus Pelethomonas. The sequence goes on from JAZRID010000058.1 coordinate 402, forward strand.
TTTCCCCTGCATGGACTGCGAACGAGATATTCTCCAACAGAGTATCTTCAAAAGTCAGCGTGTAGTTCTCCACTTCCAATAGCGGTGTATTATCCTCGCATGGCTCCACCTCGCCAAAGTGAATCTCTGGCTGACGAATCTCGACAAACGGCGGTTTGATACGCCGTGCAAGCAATCGGTTAAGATAGCTGACTTTCCCTTTGAGGGTACGACCTTTCTGTGCCTCCGCGACCTCGGTTGCCTCATCACGCAGACGCTCCACCATCTCCGTGGTCAGGCGGATGGCCTCGTCGTCGGCATCGGCGGCCAGTTTGAGGTCAATTTTCTTTTGCAGACGAGAGAGGTTATAGCGCGCAAAACTGCCGTCGAACTCCTGCAAGTCGCCGTTTTCGAGGTGCCAGATTTTATCGAAACAATGGCCGAGCAGATAGCGGTTGTGCGTCACCACCAGAAGCGTCCCTTGGTACGCATTGATGAGTTCACGCAGACCCGTGAGATTTTCAAAATCCAGAAAGACATCTGGCTCGTCCATAATAAGGAGGTCACTGCGGCGCAAAATTTGACGGACAATCTGCACCAATTTCAGCTCACCACCGCTCAGTTTGGAGAGGGCGAGCGAACTTTTTTCCTCCAAATCTGCCAACTTGAGTTGACGGCGAATGTTGTTCTCAAAATTGTCTGCGTCCAGAGAATCGCTCTCCTCTAACAGCTGTTGGTAGCGTTCCATCAGAGAATCGAGGTCCTCGCTCTCCCCCATCTGTACGCAGACCTCCTCAATCTCGCGCTGCAAACGGAGAAAGTCCTCACTAAGATAGTCGAACACAGTGGTATCTTGGTTGCTCTCCCGTGTGACAAACTGACTGACATAGCCGATGCGCCCTACACCGTCAAAGTGCAGTTTGCCGTCATACAGGTACTTGTCGCGCTGGTAGAGCAGGTCGGTGAGCGTAGTCTTGCCTGTGCCATTGCTACCAATCAGAACACAGTGGCAGTCACGCTCCAGTGTAAACGATATTTCGTGGAATAACTCCTTTTGTGGAAATCCAAAGGAGAGTTTTTCAGCGTAAATCATAGCGGTTCCTCTGCTTTTCTTGATACTCCCTATGCCGAAAGGCAAGGGATTCTCGGTTCGCTGACCGTAGCCTGCACGATGCGAGGTCTTACATGGTCTCCCCGAGCGTATGGGTTCGGGTGTGTCCCACCCTACCGTATCTTGTGACTATGCCAATAGGCGCAGTCCTTCTTTCAGAATGTTTTTTGCGGCATTGCTATCTCTGTCGTGGACTGCGCCACAGGTCGGACACATCCATTCTCGTACCGAGAGGTCTTTCGTACCAG
>JAZRID010000059.1:0-21587 GCA_045645125.1 Oscillospiraceae bacterium
CATCTGTGCGTAACAAGTCAACATACTGACCGCTTCGGTCTGGCTTGTTTTAATTTGCGAGACCCATGTAAAGCTAGAGGATAGCTGTGCATGGAGTCTTTGTATCATTTTTTGACACCAAGTACGGATATGCGCACTTGGATTTTTTATTTTACGGAGGAGAAACACATGGAGCTTGGATTATTTTTTAACAGTATTTTATTAGGTGTAGGACTTGCGATGGATGCTTTTTCGGTATCTCTCGCCAACGGTCTGAATGAACCGAAAATGAAACCGTACAGAATGGGCGGAGTGGCTGGTATCTTTTCCCTATTTCAGTTTGCCATGCCGATGATTGGATGGATTTGCGTGTCCACCATCGCACAACATTTCAAGGCCTTTGAAATTTGCATCCCTTGGATTGCGTTGATTCTGCTGTGCTATATCGGCGGTAAGATGCTGTGGGAGGGCATCCAGAGTAAGGACTCCCCCGAGGAGAAGCCTGCTGTCGGCCTGAGTGCGCTACTGGTGCAGGGGGTCGCCACTTCGATTGACGCGCTTTCCGTTGGGTTTACCATCGCTGACCACAACTTCGCGCAGGCACTCCTCGCCTGTGTGCTGATTGGTGTGGTTACTTTCTTCATCTGCTTTGCCGGTCTGGCCATCGGCAAAAAGGCTGGTACGAAACTTGCAGGTAAGGCTGGTATCTTTGGCGGTGCCATCCTCATCTTCATCGGTTTGGAGATTTTCATTACCAGTTTATAATAAGCTCCCCTTGTGACACCAAGGGGAACTATATAAAAATGGTGCGTTGCCAGTCGAATGTGACGAACAACGCACCGTTTTCTTTTCTACGGATTAACCTTTACTGCCAGTTACCTTGTTGAGCAGGGCAACCAGACCCCAGATTACCATAATCACGATGAAAATACCGACCATACCCTTGCCCATGATACCGAGGCAAGCCATGACGAGTTCCATATTGATATTCATCTTCTGTGCCCTCCTTACAGCAGTTTTTCAACCAGAGAGATAATCAGACCACCAGCGATAACGGAAGCAATCTGACCGCTAACATTTGCACCTGCGGCGTGCATGAGCAGGAAGTTGTAGGGGTCCTCCTGCTGGCCCATCTTATGAACCATGCGGGATGCCATGGGGAATGCGGAAATACCAGCCGCACCAATCATGGGGTTGACCTTCTTCTTGCTGAACAGGTTCAGGAACTTGGCAAAGAACACACCGCCGACGGTGTCGAACACGAAGCCAACCAGACCCAGAGCCATGACCAACAGGGTTTCCCAACGCACAAACTGGTCGGCCTGCATACGCAGGGACACAGAGATACCGAGCAGGATAGTGACCAGATTGGCCAGTTCGTGCTGTGCGCTCTTGCTGAGGTTGTCCAGCACACCGCACTCACGAATCAAGTTGCCGAACATGAGGAAGCCAATCAGCTCTGCACTCATGGGAGCAACGGCGGCGGCAATGATGGTGACGACCACGGGGAAGATGATACGGGTGGTCTTGGAAACATTGCCAGGGGTGTACTCCATGCGAATCATGCGCTCTTTCTTGGTGGTGATAGCCTTGATGATAGGGGGCTGAATGATGGGCACCAGTGCCATGTAGGAGTAGGCGGCGACCATGATAGCACCTGTGTAGTTGCTCTGGAAATACTGGGAAACGAAGATACTGGTGGGGCCGTCTGCGGCGGCGATGATAGCCGTGGAAGCGGCATCCTTCAACTCGAAGCCCATCAGAACGGCGACAACCAGTGTGAAGAAAATACCGAACTGTGCCGCACCACCGAACAGGAACATCTTCGCGTTGGAGAGCAGGGGACCAAAGTCAATCATTGCGCCGATACCGATAAACAGCAACAGGGGGAACAGTTCATTGGCAATACCAGCATCGAACAGGGTGCTGATGGCGTGGGCCTCCACACCAGGCAGGTTCACGAGGATTGCGCCGAAGCCCATCGGCAACAGCAGGGTGGGTTCCATTTCTTTCTTGATGGCAAGGAACACCAGAATTGCACCAATCGCAATCATAATGCCCTGTTGCCAGGTGAAGCTCAGCACATTCCCAAACAGGTCATAGAAAAGCTCCATAGGTAGGGTACCTCCTTAAAACACGACCGCAATGGCGGCCCAAATTTTTTAGGGGAATAAAAAAGACTTTCACGGCACGACTGTACCGTAAAAGTCTTGTCATTTCAGGCTGAAGCGGACCGAAACGGTCGGATTGACGCTGTCTGCCGTGCCAGATGGCACTGACTACTCCCCTTTACACGGGAAGTATTCTACTGGAAGTGTGGTCGATTTGTCAAGTATTTTCCAGAAATTTTGGGAAATTTAACAATGCTGTTCGCGGTCCTCTGCGATGACGAGCTTCAGTGCCTCGATACCTACGCGGATGGCCGCTGTAGTGTCCTCACTCATATGCTGGTCAAGCCCTGCCGCTTCGCGCTCCTGATTCCATACCACATGGAAACAACTGCCACAGCGCACGCCCCGTGCGGCGGCGACGACAAACAGCGCGGCGGATTCCATCTCACTCGCCTTGACACCCAGACGCTTCCATGCCTCCCATTTGTTTAGAAGCTCATAGCTGACGGGCATCCGTTCGGGGCTGTGCTGTCCATAGAAACTGTCCTTGCACTGCACCACACCTGCGTGGCAGGTCTTGCCGAGGTTTTTCGCCGCACGCACCAATGCATTGGCAATGCCTAGGTCGGGAACCGCAGGAAATTCGATGGGAGCATACTCACGGCTGGTTCCCTCGGCGCGAATGGCACCCGTTGCCACCACAATATCGCCAGACTGGACGCTCAAATCAATGCCGCCACAAGTGCCTACGCGGATGAAAGTGTCCGCACCGATAGCAACCAACTCCTCCATCGCGATGGCGGCGGAGGGTCCGCCGATACCTGTGGAGCAGACAGAAACTTTCTCCCCCAACAGTGTGCCAGTATAGATAACATACTCGCGGTTGCTTTTCACAAAGGTGGGATTGTCAAACAGAGCCGCAATTGCTTCGCACCGCCCTGGGTCGCCAGGGAGAATACAATAGCGTCCCACATCTCCAGGCCCACAACTGATATGATATTGCTTGTCCATCTCTTGCATATGCGATACCTCCTTGTCTATGTGTAACTTTGTTGCTTTAAATACTAACATAAATTAGAATGAAGCGCAAGAGCTCTTTTCGCCGCTTGCGCCTTGTGGGGCGAGCGATTCTGTGGTACACTACAGACAAGGAATTTTCACAGAGAGGAGTATCACTGTGCTACAAATCGAACGAATCAAGTTGCATTTGGAGGAGGGCGAAGCCGTATTGCGCCAAAAGGTGGCGACGGTTTTGCGGATTTCTCCATCGGATATCCAGACACTTACCATTGTGCGCCGTTCTGTGGATGCGCGTGATGGAGTGCAACTAGTCTATACCCTGCGTGTTACCGTGAAAAACGAGAAGGAGGTACTGCGCCGTTGTCGGAGCAAAGCGGTTTCTCGTGTGGAGGAAAAGCCCTACCGCCTGCCTCGTCCCATTCCTGCGCCTGCCGTACCGCCTGTTGTCGTGGGGGCAGGGCCTGGGGGACTGTTCTGCGCCCTCGCACTGGCGCGTTGTGGTGCGCGTCCCATCTTGTTGGAGCGCGGATGGAATACCGAGCGGCGCAAAGTGGATGTAGAACACTTTTGGCAGACAGGGGAGCTAGACGAAACCTCCAATGTCCAGTACGGTGAGGGCGGTGCAGGTGCGTTCTCAGATGGCAAGCTCAACACAGGTACAAAGGACCTGCGCCACCGCTTTATCTTAGAAACTTTGGTTGCCCACGGGGCACCTGAGAGTATTTTATATGATGCGAAGCCCCATGTCGGTACGGACTATCTCCACCGCGCCCTCATCAGTCTGCGCCGTGAATTGCTCGACTTGGGGTGTGAGATTCGTTTTGGGCACCGCATGACCGATATCTCCCTCGAAAATGGACAGGTTACGGCTATCACGGTTGCCTCTCCAGAGGGAAGTTATACGCTCCCCACTGACCGACTGGTGCTTGCCTTGGGCAACAGTGCGCGGGATACTTTTGAGATGCTCCATGCCCATGGTGTTCCGATGGAGGCAAAGCCGTTGGCAGTTGGCGTACGCATTGAACATCATCAGTCGGATATTGATGCCACGCAGTATGGCGCGGCCGCTGGACATCCCCGTTTGGGCGCGGCGAGCTATAAGTTGAGCTGTCACTTGGACAACGGCCACAGCGTCTTTAGCTTCTGTGTGTGTCCTGGTGGGGAAGTGGTTGCCGCCGCCAGTGAGCAGTGCCGTGCCGTGACCAACGGCATGAGCCACTATGCTCGTGACGGAGAAAATATTAACGGCGGATTGCTGGTGAGTGTCACACCAGAGGATTTTCACGGCGAAGGTCCTCTCGCTGGTATCGCATTCCAACGGCAGTTGGAGGAGCGCGCCTATGTGATGGGCGGCGGAGGTTTTCTTGCTCCTGCCCAGCGTGTGGAAGATTTTCTTGCCCATCGTCCCAGTGTTGGCCACGGCAAAGTGGTACCGACCTACCGCCCAGGGGTGCGCTGGTGCAATCTGTGGGAGGTACTGCCCGATTTCGTGTGTGAGTCCCTCGCCCAAGCCCTCCCGGAGCTTGACCGCAAATTACACGGTTTTGCGTCCCCTGACGCGGTCTTGACTGCCGTGGAGAGCCGTAGTTCCTGCCCGTTGCGTATCTTGCGCAATGAATCAGGACAGTCATCGGTGCGTGGTATCTTCCCCTGTGGCGAGGGCGCAGGGTATGCGGGTGGTATTCTCTCCGCCGCCGCCGATGGTATGAAAACCGCCGAGAAGGTACTGGAAACACTCTCTTGAATACCGTATTCCTTTGTGGTAAGGCGAGCCTATGAAAAGATATGGAGGAAAGCGTATGAGAAAAATTGCAGTGTGTATTGCGTTTAGCGATACCAAACAGCGACAGCGTATCACCGAAACTGCCACCGAACTCGACTTTTTTGTGGACTACTACGACACGGAGGAGGAGATGTTGCCATACATCACAGAGTACGAAATCATTTACGGTCATCCTGCCCCTGAGATTGTCGCCAAGGCCACAAATTTGAAATGGCTGTGCAGTGACTTTGCTGGCATTGAGAAATATCTCCCTGACGGTACTTTCCACAACCCCGACTGTATCCTGTCCAACAGCTCTGGCGCATATGGCCCAACCATCAGCGAGCACATCATCATGGTACTGTTGATGTTACTGCGCCGTATGCCAGAATACGAAGCAGACCTGCGGGAGCAGAAGTGGACTTTTTATTCCCCTATCCGCTCGATTACTGGTAGTCACTTTGTATTGCTCGGTACAGGCGATATTGGCTCCAACACCGCGCGCCGTTTGAAAGCTCTAGGCGCGCGTGTAACTGGCGTGTGTCGCAGTGGTGTCAGCGAGGAAGCAGCCTTTGACCGTGTTCTCCCTCTCTCTGAACTGGACAGTGTGCTTCCCACCGCAGATGCACTGATTTTATCGCTCCCGGCAACGAGTGAAACGGTTGGGATTTTGACAGCAGAACGAATTGCCCTGTTGCCGAAACACGCGTACCTTGTCAATGTTGGGCGAGGGAGTGCGATTGACCAAGAGGCACTGGTGACGGCTCTGCAAAATCGCACCATCGCAGGTGCGGCATTGGATGTTATGGTGCCCGAACCGCTTCCCGCTGACCATCCACTCTGGCACTGCCCTAACACTATCCTAACGCCCCATGTGTCGGGAAATCTGTCGCTGGGTTTGACCTGTGAGTTGGATATTGCGATGTTTCTCTCCGACCTCACGCGCTATAGCGAGGGAAAACCCCTTGAAAATTTTGTTGACCGCACCAAAGGATATTGATAAAAGGAGAAAATACCATGCAAAAGTTTTCCGAACTTGTCTACACCCGCCCCGATGTCGCCGCCGTTGCCGACTCCATCCGCGCCTATACCACCGCGATTCCGAAGGCAACCTCTTTTGCGGAAACACGCGCACTGTTTATGGCACATAAGGAGGAAATGAGCCGATTTTATACGATGTACACCATTGCAAGTGTTCGCAATACCGTGGATACACGCGATGCGTTTTATGAGGCAGAGATGGACTATCTGGACAGCGAGGAACCGAAGCTGAACCTAATTCTGCGCGATGCGAATGAAGCCCTGCTGGTTTCTCCGTTTCGCAAGGAGATGGAGGCAGAGTTTGGTACACTGTACTTTAAGAATTTGGATATCCAGAAGCAGTTTGCCGATGAGCGCATCGTGGAGGAACGCATTAAGGAAAATCAACTGCGCCAGCGTTACTCCAAAGTTTCCGCAAATGCGACCATCACATTCCGTGGCGAGGAGAAGAACTTCTATGGTTTGCTGAAGTTCATGGAGTCCACCGACCGTGACACGCGCCGTGAGGCATTTACCGCCTGGGCGGAGCTATACAGCCGTATTGCCCCTGAACTGGATGCTATCTACGACGAACTGGTGCAACTGCGCCATACGATGGCACAGAAGTTGGGTTTTGCCACCTATACCGAGATGGCATATCTGGAGAACCAACGGTACGACTATACCGCAGAGGACACCGCGCGTTTCCGCGCACAGGTGAAGGAGATTGTCACACCTGCCGTGGCGAAACTCCGCGAACAGCAGGCGAAAAACCTCGGCGTTGATAAGTTGCGCTATTATGACGAGTCCCTGACCTACCCCAACGGCAACCCCCTGCCCATCGGGGACAAGGACGAGCTGGTGGCAAAGGCGCACAAGATGTACCGCGAGATGAGCAATGAAACGGCAGAGTTTTTCGACTGTATGGTGGAAAATGAACTGTTTGACTTGGAAACAAAGCCTGGCAAGCGTCCTGGTGGCTACTGCACCGACTTGACCGCATACAAAGTGCCGTTTATCTTCTCCAACTTTAACGGTACGAGCGCAGATGTCGATGTCCTGACCCATGAGGCGGGCCATGCGTTTGAGTCCTATACCGCACTTCGCACCCAGCCTATCTCCTCGATGGCATTCTCTACGAGCGAAATCAATGAGATTCACTCGATGGCGATGGAGCATTTTGCCTATCCTTGGATGGAGCTGTTCTTTGGCGAGGATGCCGACCGCTACCGCTATGCCCACCTTGCTGGTGCGCTGAGTGTCATTCCGTATATGGTGTGCGTGGATGAATTCCAGCACTGTGTGTATGCCAATCCCACAATGACTGCGACCGAGCGTCGCGCCGTGTGGCATAAGATTGAGCGTGACTATATGCCGTGGCGCGACTATGACGGCAACGAATTTTTGGAGCAGGGCGGTTTCTGGATGCAGAAACAGCATATCTTTATCTACCCCTTCTACTACATCGAGTATGCACTGGCACAGATGGGTGCGTTTGAATTCCACGGTCGTGCCAAGGTGAACCGTGAGGAGGCATGGAATGCCTATTTGGAACTCTGCCGTAAGGGTGGTAGCATTGGGTACTTTGCATTGCTGGAGTCTGCAGGGCTGTCCAACCCCTTTGCCGAGGGAACCGTGGCGAGGATTATCGGCAGTATTCTGGACGACCTAACGCTATAATATTCTGTGAAACGGGAGTGTTGCAAAATGTAAGCAACACTCCCGTTCTTTTGCAGGAAGGAAATATCAAGTATCCTGTGCCATCCAAGTGTGCGAGGAGGCGCAGTAAGGTGTATTTTTGGTATTGTGGAACTGTACAAATTTCAGTGCGTAAAAATCGCAGGAGATATATCGCTCGTAGTCGGGTTGATAGATAACGATGTAATCACTGCCGACCGTGTGTAAAATACCCTGCCAAGTGACCATGCGCTGTGTCCCCGTGAGGAAAGTTGCCACGATAAAAAATCCCACATTCCGCGCAAGCAAACTACGCAGAGAAGCTTGATAGGCATCCCGACTGTTGGTGGGGTTGTGGGTGGTTTCCATATCCACTGGATTTTTCATGCGTTGGCTCTGGGCGAAGGAACTGGACGGCGACATCTCTGGACCCCAGCTGGGCGGTTGCCCCGGTCCTGGTATCCACGGCCCCTGTGGCATCCCTTGTCCCATGCCCATACTCGGTGGCATGGCATAGCGCGTTTCGTCCCAGCGTGGCTCGGTATTCCACAGCTCGCTGGATTCCTCCCAGTTGCGTTCCATTTGCCCCTGTTCCGTCATCTGCTGTGGTGGCTGGTTGCTCGTCATTGGTGCGTTCCCTTGCTGTGCCATATGGATAACTCCTCCTTATAATTATGTATTGTAGTACGCATTGGTCGGATTATAAAAGCAGTGGTCCCCGATGCGTGTCTGTAGGTATCCGACCCCAGACGGAAAACTCTGCCGACAGGTCGCACTGAACGGATTATAAAACCAGAGCGACTGCGCGACATCGGGGAGCCGATTGCCCGCGATGGCCCAGTCTGCAATTTCAAAATGGATGGACTCTGGGCGCATATTATAGATGTTTTGTGGGTTATACACGCCCCCCTCCGTTTCACTGGCGCAGACAAACTGTCCCGGCTGAAAAATGATGTTGCGGATACTGCCGCGTCCCAACCGAGCATATTCTCCGCCCGTGGCATGGACACGGTTCATTACGACCCCTGCCACTGCTTTCATTCCGTTGTCGCCCTCTCCGCCGGCCTCGCATTGGATGAGTCGCGCCAGCAGTTCGCGGTCTGAATAAGCCATACTGTTTCACCCTCCTCCTGCCATACCCATTGTATGCCGTAGTAGAGCGATTGGTTACTACGCTGTTATTTTTTCCATTTCACTGATTCCTGCATATAACTGTTGACGGAACGCAGGAAATAGATTATACTACAGTGCTGTTAGTGTGATATTTTTTTCACAAAGTATTGTTTCAAAAAGAAAGCAGGAGAACTATCTATGAAAAAATTGCTTGCGATTCTCTCTCTCGCGCTATCCCTCTGCCTGTTGGCTGGCTGTATGGGCACCCCTGTCGTGTACCGCTGTGACTGTCCCACCGACGGTGAGAGCAACACCAAACCCGACAGCGACAATACACAGACGCTCCCCGAAGGTGCGCTCAAGACTGGTCTGGCGGTGATTGCCAACGCTGGCGATAGCAAAAGTGCCACCGCCGAGGACAACGGTGAGGCCACATACGATGTTACCCTCGTCGCTGTCGTGGTGGACGACAAGGGTGTGATTCACGACTGTATCGTGGACAGCATTGGTACAAGACTGTTGTTTGATGCCAACGGTGCGATTACTTCCGACCTATCCGCCCCGATTGCCACCAAGAATGAATTGGGCGATGACTACGGTATGAAGGCATACGGCGGTGCAAAGTACGAGTGGTATGAGCAGGCCGCCGCCCTTGCGGACTATGCCGTGGGGAAAACGGTGGAGGAACTGAAGAACGGTGCTATCAATGAATCGGGCAAGGCCGCCGATGCTGACCTCGCCTCTACCGCTACCATTTATCTGGGTGGCTATGTTTCTGCCATTGAGAAAGCGGTGGACAATGCCAAGCATTTGGGCGCACAGTCGGGCGATGTCCTGAAGTTGGCTTCTATTAGCTCTTTTTCCTCCAGTGTGGCGGCGGATGCCGACAAGGACGGCACGGCACAGCTGGATGTGGATGTGACCGCGATTACCATGAACGGCGAAACGATTACCTCCTGCTACATCGATAGCTTGCAGGCGAAGATTGATTTCAATGCCAACGGTGCGATTACTGCCGACCTCTCCGCAGAGATTCTCACCAAGAATGCGTTGGGGGAGAACTACGGTATGAAAGCGTGGGGTGGTGCTACTTATGAATGGAATGAGCAGGCTAGCTCCTTCGCACAGTATGTCACGGGTAAGACTGCCGATGAAGTCGCAGGCATTGCAGTGAATGAAAAGACTGCTCCCACCGACACCGACCTCTCTGCCACGGTTACCATCGCTATCGGTGGATTCCAAGCACTGATTGGCAAGGCGGCACAGTAAATGAAGCGTTTTTTGTGTGCGATTTTAGGGAGTGTACTACTCCTGACTGCCTGTACGGTTGCGCCGTCCTCACAGACGAAGCGATATACCGCGACTTTTCTCACACTGTTTGATACGGTGACGAGTATTGTCGGGTTTGCGACATCCGAAGAAGAATTTCGTGCTACGGCGCAAAGTATCCACGATGAGTTGTTGGTGTATCATCAGTTATTCGATATCTATAACAGCTATGACGGTATGAGCAACCTCAAGACAATTAACGACCATGCTGGTGAGTCCGCTGTGCAGGTGGACCGCAAGATTATCGACCTGCTGTTGGATTGTAAGCAGTATTACGAGGCGACAGGTGGGGTGGTCAATGTCGCGATGGGCAGTGTGCTACAGCTGTGGCACGAGGCGCGAAACGATGGCATTGACGACCCAACCTATGCGTATTTGCCCGATACCGCCGCACTGGAAACCGCAGCGGAACATTGCGATTTGGACAGCGTTCTCATTGACGAGAGTGCGTCGGCCGTATTTATCACCGACCCCCTTGTGCAACTGGATGTCGGTGCGATTGCGAAAGGGTGGGCGGTGGAGCAAGTGGCGCGTCGCGCACCTAAGGGACTGCTCATCAGTGTAGGCGGTAATGTCTGTGCCACAGGCGCAAAAGATGCCGACGGCGCACCGTGGATTGTCGGGATTCAGGACCCCGATGATGCCGAGAACTATCTGCACTCCATCTATGTCTACGCAGAGCGCGGCAGTGTCGTCACCAGTGGCGACTACCAGCGCACCTATGCCGTGGACGGTGTCCTGTACCACCATATTATTGACCCACAGACGCTCTATCCTAGTACGCGCTGGCGCAGTGTGAGTATTGTCTGCGCCGATTCGGGGGCGGCCGATGCCCTGAGTACCGCCCTGTTCCTACTGGACTACGAGGAGGGGGTGGCACTGCTCGCACAGTTTGATGCCGAGGCGATGTGGGTCGCACCAGACGGTACGATACAGTACAGTCCTGGTTTTGAAGAACTTATCCGAACCTAATCGAGAGGGAGGTATAGCTATGAAACGCTTGTTTTTTGGTGGAATCCACCCGAAATACAACAAAGAGATGTCCACGGCGGTCACTTCTTTGTTATCCGTCAAGCCGACACAGGTGGTGATTCCCCTGCGTCAGCACATCGGCGCGCCCTGTTCGCCACTGGTGCAGGTAGGGGACACCGTCCTGCGCTACCAGAAAATCGGAGATGGCGAGGGATTGTGCGTCCCTGTCCACGCATCGGTTTCTGGAAAGGTTGTCGCGATTGAACCGCGCTCCCATGTGAGTGGGCAAGAGGTGATGGCGATTGTGATTAAAAATGATGGGAGGGACGATGCCGTATCCCTCGTCCGCAATGACACGCCTCTAGAAGAATTAAATAACGACACCATTCTCGCCGCTATCCGTGAGGCAGGTATTGTCGGTATGGGCGGTGCGGCTTTCCCAGGCAATGTGAAAGCACTGTCAGCAATGGGCCACATCGACACGCTAATTGCTAATGGCTGTGAATGTGAGCCGTATATCACCGCCGATGATTTCCTGTTGCGTACCAACCCCAGACAGGTACTGCAAGGGATGCAGATTCTGAAAAAAGTTTTGAACCCCAAGCGCGTGGTGCTGGCGGTCGAGGACAACAAAGCACAGGCTATCGAACAGGTGCGTCTGGTGCAAAAGGAGTTCTCCGACATTGAACTTACAGTTTTGCCCACGCGCTATCCACAGGGCGCAGAGAAACAGCTGATTCTGTCGTTGACTGGCCGCGAGATTGCCCCCGGACAACTGCCTGTCAGTGTCGGCTGTGCGGTATTCAATGTATCGACTTTTGCGGCGATTTTCCGCGCCGTCCGTCTGGGGATGCCGTTGACGGAGCGCATCGTGACTGTATCTGGTGAGGCGATTGAACAGCCCCAGAACTTTATGGTGCGTATCGGTACCCCTCTGCACGACCTTGTGAAATTGGCAGGTGGATTGCATGAGAAAACGGAGCGTGTGATTAGCGGTGGTCCGATGATGGGCATTGCCCAGAAAGACCTCTCCGCGCCAGTCATCAAGGCGACCAACTCGATTCTCTGCCTGTTGCACGACAACAACGGCGCGGCGGATAACCCTGTCTGTATCCGCTGTGGGAAATGCGTACAGGCTTGCCCGATGCGTCTGCAACCGCTCTATCTGTACCGCTTTGAACAGGCGAAAGATACCAAGGCTCTGGAGCGACTCCATGTCCTCGACTGCATCGAGTGTGGCTGTTGTGCCTTCACCTGTCCCGGAAAACTCCCTTTGGTGGAGAGCTGTCGCAAAGGAAAACAAATGCTTCGAGAGGCGAATGTGAAATGAACTTAACGGTTGCTTCCTCCCCCCATATTCGGGGAGATTTTAAGACCAGACGCATCATGTTGGATGTGGTGCTGGCCCTCTTGCCTGCGCTTGGCGTGGGCATCTGGATGCACGGCCTCCGCAGTCTGGCTGTCACAGCGGTTTCGGTGCTGTGTTGTATCGGTGGGGAATACCTGTACAGCGTGGTCACGCGGACACGCAATACGGTCGTGGATGGCTCTGCTGTGGTTACAGGTCTGTTGCTCGCTATGACACTGCCTGCTACCGTCCCGTACTGGCTGATTGCCGTCGGCAGTCTGTTTGCGATTGTGCTGGTCAAGGCACTGTGCGGTGGACTGGGACAGAATATCTTCAACCCCGCGCTGTCTGCGCGTGCATTTATGATGCTGATTGCCCCTGCCTATCTGGTGCGCTTCGAGGGACTGGATGGTGTCACTGCTGCTACCCCCTTGCACCACATGGTGATGCCTGCTCTACCAGAGGAGAGTCTGTGGGAGATATTCCTCGGTATCTGCTCTGGCTCGATTGGTGAGGTCAGTACCTTGGCTCTGTTGCTCGGTGGCGCGTATCTGGTCTGGCGCAAGGTGATTTCACTGCGGATTCCCCTTGCGTATTTGGGCACGGTTGCCGTATTGACCCTGATTTTCGCCAAGACAGAGGACCCGGTTGCATGGATGCTCTATAGCCTGTGTAGTGGTGGTGTGATGTTGGGCGCGATTTTTATGGCGACCGACTATGCGACCTCGCCTGTCACCGCGCTTGGTCAGATTGTCTACGGTATTGGCTGTGGTGTGTTGACGGTGGTGTTCCGCTACTTTGGCCTATTCCCTGAGGGTGTTACTTATGCTATTTTGCTCATGAATGCGCTCGTATGGACGCTTGACCGCTATACCATCCCACGCCGTTTCGGTGTGATGAAAGGGGGAAACCACGCATGAAACGCACGATTTTGCTTCCCATTGCCACTATCGCGCTATCGGCTGTGATTCTCGCTGGTACATCGCGTGCGCTATCGGGCATGGCCACGGAGAATGGTCGTCGGGAACATCTGCATATCATGCAGACACTGCTCCCCGGCAGTATTACATTTACCGTAGAACCTTACACAGGGGACGATGCCAATATTGTGAGCGTCCACAGAGGGGAAAATGGCTTTGTGATTGAAACTGTGACCAACGGCTATGTGGACGAGATTCGGATGCTGATTGGTGTCAGCAATGACGGTAAAGTGACTGGGCTTGTGGTGCGCGAATCGCACGAAACCTTTGGACTGGGCGCACAGGCACTGACGGATACAGATTTTCTCGCTCAATTTTTGAATACTTCAGGGGAAGCTGAAGTTGGTAGCACTGTCGATGCCTTGACGGGTGCAACCGTGACTTCTAAGGCGATTACGCGTGCAGTCAACTCGGCTGTGGCGTATGTCACAGGTGCGGATGCGTCCTCTGGTGCGACTTCGTGGGGAGGTTGATGAGAGATGAATGGTACTTATCGTCTGAACACACTTCTGGCTACTATTGTCGGACTGTTTTTGCTCGCGTGTGTGGTGTTGCGCGCTTTCTGCCCTACGCTGATTTTGCCCCAACTGGATATTCCGTGTATTGTTTTGCTGTCACTGCTTGCACTGGTGGCTGACCACTATCTCTCGGCTGGTGCCAAGCGGTGTTATATCTGTATTCCTGTCTTGTCTGCTCTGACCTTTGGCCTGTTGCCGTTTACAGCGTATATGGTGGGTGTGGCAGAGGCTATTTTTCTGGCCCTGGTCGGTGGTGTAACCTTTACCGCTACCACATTCCTGTTTACTGCGATACAAGAGCGACTGTCCTCTGGTCCTGCCGCTAAGGCGAGTGCCCTGTTTAGTGCGGTCAGTCTGTATCTGGCGGCACAGTGCTTCGCTGGATTTCTATAACGATAAAGGGTCACTGCACATTGTCGGCAGTGACCCTCGTTTTATACTTATTCAAACTGTGCCGCATATAAGGTGTAATATGCACCCTTTTTTGCCATGAGTTCTGCGTGTGTGCCTGCTTCCTGAATGCGTCCCTCGTCCACCACCAGAATTTTGTCGGCATTCTGGATGGTACTCAGACGGTGGGCGATAACGAAACAGGTCTTGTCCGCCATGAGCGAACGCATAGCGCGCTGAATATGTCGCTCCGTACTGGTATCGACATTGGAGGTTGCCTCGTCAAGAATGAGCATCTTGGAGTCATACAGCATGGCGCGTGCGATGGTCAACAACTGTTTCTGTCCCTTGGAGATGTTGCCACCGTCCTCACTGATGATGGTATCGTACCCCTGTGGCAACTGCATGATATAGTTGTGGATGCGCGCCGCTTTTGCCGCCGCGACAACTTCCTCGCGTGTTGCATTTTCCTTGCCGTAGGCGATGTTCTCGTAGATGGTCCCGCGGAAAAGCCAAGTATCCTGCAAGACCATTGCATAGGCACGGCGCAAACTTTCACGGGTATAATTGTACATATCTTCGCCATCCACCAGACAAACACCCGACTGTGTGTCGTAGAAGCGCATGAGCAGATTGATAACCGTCGTCTTACCAGCACCCGTCGGTCCGACAATGGCAATCAACTGACCAGGGGTAGCGTGGAGGTCGATGTCCTTGAGGATAGTGCGCTCCTCTGTATAGCCGAAGGACACATCCTCCAGACTGACTTCGCCACGCACATTGGTCAGCTCAGTGGCATTCTCGCGGTCTGCACTTTCGGACGGCTCGTCCAACATACGGAATACACGCTCGGCGGCCGCCAATGCGGAATAAATCTCATTGGTGATGTTGGCAATCTCGCTGATAGGGCCAGAGAACTTGCGCGAATAAAGGACAAAGGAGGAGATTTTCTCCAGATTGGCATGGCCACCTAAGAACAACAGGGAGCCGACCATGCCGACCAATGCGAGGGAGAGGTTGTTGATAAAGCCGACACTGGGACCCAAGCGGCGCGCCGTTGCGGTCGCGGTTTCGTAGGCCTGCGCCGCCTCCTGGTTGATGGCGGCGAACTCAATGCCCATCTGTGCCTCGCGGTCGTAGGCTTGGATGGTACGCACACCAGAGAATTTTTCCTCTACGAAACCGTTCATTCTGCCATAGGCGGCGGAGCGTCGGGAAAAGAGTGGGCGCGTTTTCCCATTCATGTGCTTGGTATAAAAGACCGCCAAAGGAATGGTAATGAGCGTAATGGCCGCCAGTGGCGGACTGATGACGAGCATCATCACCAATGAGCCAGTGATGGTGACGGTACTGGTCAAAATTTGCACGATATCGGTGGACATCGAGGTGGTCATAACATCGATATCGTAGGACACGCGGCTGATGATATCGCCTGCTTGGTTGCGGTCGAAGTAGCTGACAGGTAGCTCCATGAGATGATGGAAGACATCCTCACGTAACTTTTGTCCCATGACGCGACCCATACGCATCATGTTAATGTTGACCAAGAAGGAAAGGCCAGAGGAGGCGAGATAGCAGGCGAGCATTGCGCCAGCATAGCGGTAGACCTGCGAGAAGTCCACTAATCCTTTTCCTGCGGAGGCCGCGCCCACAGCCTTACCAGCGAGGGACGGACCGAGCAGGGACAAGCTGTTACTGACCAACACGAGGAAGAGTGTGAACACAAAGGCGGTGCGGTTATGGATACAGTATTTGAGAATCCGCAGAAGCGTGCCTTTCGCATTTTTGGGTCGTTCGCGTTTTCCGTTTCTAGGTTGTGCCAAAGTCATCCACCTCCTTTCATGCCAAATCGCCCATCTGGGAGCGATAGATATCTTGATAGATGTCGCAAGTTTTCAAAAGTTCCTCGTGCGTACCACTGCCAATCACTTTTCCCTCGTCCAACACGAGGATGCAGTCGGCGTGGAGCAGAGAACTGATACGCTGTGCCACGATGATGGTGGTGGTGCCGTCGTAGTGGTCGCGCAAGTTACGGCGCAGAGCCGCATCGGTGCGGTAGTCCAGTGCGGAAGCGGCATCGTCCAAAACCAGAATTTCAGGCTTGGCCGCCAATGCACGGGCAATTAACAGACGCTGTTTTTGACCACCAGAGAGGTTTGCGCCCTTGATATCTGCCATGTAATCGTAAGTGTCGGGCTTTTCCTGAATGAAGGGGGCGGCCATCGCATGCGTTGCCGCAATGTGGATTTGTTCCCGGCTGATAGGACGGCTGAGTGCAATATTATCGGCAAGGGACTCCGCAAAAATCACATCGTTCTGGAAGACTACACCGAATTTTGCACGCAGTTCGCCCTTGTCGTAGGTGCGGACATCACGCCCGTCGACATAGACACCGCCCTCGTCCGCATCATAGAAGCGCATCAGCAGATTGAGGATGGTGGTTTTTCCTGCGCCAGTTGCGCCGATAAGTCCCAAGGTCTGCCCGCGCTCCAGACGAAAAGAGATGTCGTCCAGACACTTGGCACGCTCCTCGCCAGCGAATGCCTCGGCACTTGCGCTGTCTACCGTGGCGGCATGGGTAAAGGAAACATGGTCAAACTCCAAAAACGCACCGCTGTCGGAGCGCAGGGCATCCGTCAAAGGTAGGGTAGGCTGGTCGTCCTGTAGTTCCAAGACCTCCATAATGCGTTTGGAGGAGGCGGAGGCCTTGGAAGTCTGCATGAAGATACGGTTGATAGCCATGACACTCTGCAAAATCATATGGAAGTAGGTGAGGAAGGCGAGAATCACACCTGGTTCGGTCGCGCCTGCGTTGACGCGGTGGGCACCGATGACCACAACCAATACCAGACCGATATTCAAACAGAGCGTGACAAATGGGCCAGGAATTGCCATCACGATACCAGCGGTGAGGTCATCGCGTGTCATGCCCTCATTGGCCTCACGGAACCGCCGTTTCTCATAGTCCTCCTTGGAGAGTGCCTTGACCACGCGGATACCCGTGATGTTCTCTCGCATGATACGGACGAGCGTATCCAACCGCTGTTGTACCTTGCTGTACAGAGGGATACCCTTGCGTGATACGAAGACGACCACGCAGATGAGGATGGGTGCCATGATACAGAGGATAGAGGCGAGTACCGCGTCCATAGTCATCGTGATGGCGATACCGCCCAACAACATGATGGGGGCGCGGATACCAATGGTTTGAATGTGGGCAATGAAGTTTTGCACATTGTAAGAATCGGAAGTCATGCGCGAGATAAGGGAGGGCAGTGTCACAGCATCTACCTGTGCGCCAGAGAGATGCACCGAACGCTGAAACAAATCGCGTCGCATTTGCTCGGTACACTTGCGGGAGATGGTGACAGAAGTGCTGTTGGAATAGATATTGCTCTGTCGGGCGACCAGTGCCACCGCAATCATGGCAATACCCCAGAGAATGACAGGGAAAAATTTCCCTTGCGGAACCACACGGTCAATCATGTGTTCCAGAATGTAGGGGATGGCCAGCTCGCCTAAAGCCGCCAGTAGCTTCACGGCTACCACCAACAAGATGGCGCGCCAGTGCGCTTTCATGTAATGGAAAATGCCTCGCATGGGTTTTCTCACACTCCTATTCTATAAAAATAATTAGCACGCGTACTATTTTAATAGATACCCCCTCTTTTGTCAAGAAATGACTTTTTCTGTTGTAGGTTGATATGGTTTGGAATTCTTGCAAGGCAGTGGAAACTATGGTAGAGTGGGAGAAAACACAACAAAAATTGGAAAAGGAGAATCATAACATGGATATTACACAGAGCTTTTATGACAGCTTGGCTTCGCAGTATGATAAATTGTTTCTGGACTGGCAAGCGACGACGCAAGAACAGGCGGTACTGTTGGATAGACTATTTCAAGAGCAGGGGTTTGATAAATCTGCGCGTATTTTGGACTGTGCGTGTGGCATTGGAACACAGGCGATTGGACTGTGTGCGCTGGGGTATCATGTGACCGCCTCAGATATTAGTGAGGGGGAACTGCGCGAGGCAAAAGAGCGTGCTACCAAAAATAAGGTACAGATTCGATTTGAGAAAGCAGACTTTTGTGCGCTGTCGGAAACCTTTACCGAAACCTTTGATATTGTGATTGCGATGGATAATGCCTTGCCACATATGCTCTCGAAAAGTGCGTTGCAGATGGCTGTACAGAGTATTACGAACCAACTTGCAACAGGCGGTATGTTTGTCGCGAGTATCAGAGATTATGATGCGCTCCTGTTGGACAAGCCAGCATATTCTCCACCGTATATTCATCGAACCGATAAAGGGCAACGGGTGTCGTTTCAGACATGGGAGTGGGAGAATGACCACTATAAACTGATGCAGTACATCATTGACGATGAAGCAACGCTAGGAATTAGCAAATTTGTGTGTGAGTACCGTGCCACACGCAGAGAGGAATTGACAGAACTGTTGCTGGCGAGTGGTTGTCGGGAAGTGGTGTGGAAGTTTCCAGAGGAAACTGGTTTCTATCAACCGATTGTGATTGCCAGAAAATAACCCAAGAACCTCCGCAGAACGATGCCAGTGCAAGAGGACTGTCATATACTAGCGTGGGGCATGGGCGTTGCGCGTGGGTAAAGAAAGGAGGTTGCGTCCACATGAATAAGGAGAGGACGCTGGACCGCTTACCATTGGGAAAACAGGCGAAAATTACACAGATAGACGCACCGCAGGAAGTGCGCGCGCGGTTGATGGCACTGGGGTTTATTCCTGGTGGATGTATTCGCACACGCTTAGAAAGTCCGTGGGGTGACCCCGTTGCATATGAGGTCTGTGGGGCGGTGATTGCCCTGCGCCGTGCGGATGCGCGACAGATTGCCATTGTGCCTACGGATTGTGTTTAGTGGTTGAAACACTTGGCGCAGTGTGCTATAATGAAGCGAATCATGCGTCAAAGGAGAAATAACTATGCTTTACCTGTTTGTGGTCGCACTTTGTATTATCGCTGACCAAGCGTTGAAGCTGTGGACGGTGGCGAACCTTGACTTGTATGAATCGATGCCATTGTTACCCGGTATCGTGGAATTGTATTATATTCGGAATACAGGGGGCGGCTTTTCCCTCTTGACAGGACATACTTGGCTGTTGGCCGTGCTGACCGTGGTGCTGATGGGGGTTCTGGCTGCACTGATTATCAAAAAAGTATTTACCCATCCGTTGGCGGTGTGGACGCTGACGCTGATTATCGGCGGCGGTCTGGGAAATCTGATTGACCGTGTGCGTCTAGGCTATGTGGTGGATATGTTCAATTTAACTTTTATGAACTATCCAGTCTTCAATATTGCGGATATTCTGGTGGTGTGTGGTGCAATCGGCTTTGGGTTTTACTACTTGCTGTTGCACGACAAAGTGACTGCATCGACGAAAGTAAAGGGGGGTGACGGTGACGGAAACCATCCATCTGAAAGCTGAACAGGGGAGTGTGCGCTTGGATAGCTTCCTTGCGGAACATATCCCCGAACTGACACGCTCTGCCGCCCAACGGTTGATTGAGGAGGGGCGCGTACAGGTGAACGGACGCGCCGTAGCAAAAAGCTGTAAATTGACAGGGGGCGAGGCAGTCTGTGTCACCTTGCCAGAGCCAGAGTGCGTGGATATTACCGCGCAAAATATCGCACTGGATATTGTGTACGAGGATGACGATGTGATTGTGGTCAATAAACCAGTGGGTCTGGTGGTGCATCCTGCGCCTGGACACCCCGATGGTACTCTGGTGAACGCGCTCCTGTACCACTGCGGAGATAGTCTGAGTGGTATCGGTGGGGAGAAGCGTCCTGGTATTGTACACCGCATTGACCGCGATACCAGCGGTCTGATTATCGCCGCTAAAAATGACATGGCGCACCAACATCTGGCGGCACAGTTGCAGGACCACAGTTTAGCGCGCACCTATGAGGCTGTGGTACTGGGCAACCTGCGCGACGACCGTGGCACGATTGATGCCCCAATTGGTCGCCACCACACGGACCGCAAGCGGATGGCGGTGACAACCCACGGCGGACGAAATGCGGTTACGCACTGGGAAGTTATCGAACGATTTGCAGGGTATACCCATGTGCGGTGTAAGTTGGAAACAGGGCGCACCCATCAAATCCGCGTCCATATGGCACATATTGGTCATCCGATTTACGGCGATACGGTGTATGGTCAGAAAAAAAGCGCACCCGATATGACAGGGCAGTGCCTACACGCCGTCGGACTGCGGTTTATTCATCCGCGCAGTGGAGAATTGATTTCCCTTTCGTGTCCTCTGAATGAGGAGATAACAGTGTTTTTACAAAAATTAAGAAATAAAAATCATTGAACAGGAGAAAACATTATGGTTGCAAATTTTGAAGCCAAGCTGAACGAATACGCCCACCTGTTGGTCGAGGTCGGTCTGAATGTCCAGAAAGGACAGATTCCTCGTATCTCCTCCCCTGTGGAGTGCGCCCCTCTGGCTCGCCTGTGTGCGGCGGCCGCACTGGACTGCGGTGCTAAGGATGTCGTTCTGGAGTGGGGCGATGATTTCATCGCTCGTCAGCGGTATCTGAAGGCGGATGAATCCGTCTTTGCGGAGTTCCCCAGCTATACCAAGGCAAAGTTTGACTGGATGGTGGAGAATAACTGCCCCTCTCTGGCGATTATCGGCTCTGACCCTGAGGTGCTGAAAGGTGTTGACCCCAACCGTATTCAGTCTTGGCAGCGCGTGAGTGGTAAGAACACCAAGAACTGGCGCGATGCACTGGATGCTGGTAACTTCCAGTGGACCATCGGCGCACATCCCACCCGCGCTTGGGCGGAGAAAGTGTTCCCCGATAAGCAGGGTGAGGAGGCGATTGATGCCCTGTGGGATGCCATCTTCGCTGTGTGCCGTATCACTGGTGACGGTAAGGGTGTCGAGAGATGGAAGGAGCATGTCGAGAATACCGCTCGCCGTTCCAAGGTTCTGAACGACTTCAACTTCAAGTCCCTGCACTACACCAACAGCAAGGGTACGGATTTGACCATCGAACTGCCTGAGAATCATGTCTGGGCAGGCGGTGCAGACCGTACTAACACTGCTGTGGAATATGTCGCCAATATGCCCACCGAGGAAATTTTCACCGCCCCCCGTTTTGACGGTGTCAATGGCCGTGTGTACTCCTCTCTGCCTCTGGCACTGAACGGCAACCTGGTCAAGGACTTCTATATGGATTTCAAGGATGGTAAGATTGTGGATGTCCATGCCGAGGAGGGCGAGGAGTTCCTCCGTAAGTCCATCACCATCGACGAGGGTTCTTCCTATCTGGGTGAGGTCGCACTGGTTCCCTATGACTCCCCCATCAACAACACGGGAAGT
>JAZRID010000060.1:0-5216 GCA_045645125.1 Oscillospiraceae bacterium
AGCATTGTCATTCTTGTGGTAATGGTGGCACGGCTATTTCTGAAGAAAGCACCTAAGTGGATTTCGTATGCACTGTGGGCGGTGGTACTGGTGCGCCTACTGTGTCCCATCAGTCTGGAAACCTCAGTAAGCATTGTGCCAGAGGTGGGGTCGATTGCGGAGGAGTATACGCTGGCGGATGAGCCAATCTCTTTTGCAGGGGCAGGGGTAGCCGTCTATCACGCAGTCGGGGATGCACTGAACGGTGGTTTGGGGGTACAACATATTCCCACCACTGAAAAAGAGGAAGAAACGGGCATGATTCGCTATGTCACAACCGACTGGTGGAGTGTGTGGATTTTGTTCGGAAAGTATATCTGGGTCATTGGTATGGCGGGTATGACACTGTACAGTGTGATTGCATACCGAAAGCTACGGCACAATCTACAGGTATCTGTTCCACTGCGTGAAAATATTTTTATTGCGGATGATATTCGGTCGCCGTTCGTGATTGGCTTTCTCAAACCGAGAATTTATCTGCCCTGCGGATTGGAGGAACGAGAGCAGTCTTACATCATTCTCCACGAGCAGTACCATATTCGTCGATTTGACCCTGTGGTGAAAGCACTCGCTTTTCTGGCACTGACGCTCCACTGTTTCAATCCGTTGGTCTGGATAGCCTTTGTTCTTGCGTGTCGGGATATGGAGATGAGTTGTGATGAAGCGGTGATTCACCAGTTGGGTGAGGACATCCGTGCGGAGTATGCCACATCGCTGTTGAAACTGGCGACAGGGCGACGCATCATCGCAGGAACACCGCTTGCCTTTGGGGAGGGGGACACCCGTGGCCGTATCAAAAATATTGCCAACTGGAGAAAACCAACATTCTGGGTCGTGCTTGTGGCAGTCGTCGCCTGTATCGCACTGGCGGTGTGTCTACTGACAGACCCTGTTGGGGATATCGGAAATGAAGTGCAAGAAGAATTTGTCGGCAAGGTCAAAAATGTAGGGGATACTGGTTATATTGTCACAGTAATTGATAGCGGAAGCAGTGACTTAGCTGTTGGTGATAGGGTACTGGTGTACACAGAACTGGAAGAAAGTCCAGAATGTTTTGTTGGGAACTATGTGAAAGTATACTTCAATGGTGTTGTGGAACAAACGCCCTATGTATCCATAGCAAATGCAAGTATTCCCGTTGTATTTGGTGTGGAAAGACTTGAGACAGACCCAGCAGATACACAGGATGAACAGACCTGTATCGTGGATGGGCAGGAAACGGACTATGCGGTGATTGCCCAGAAGCTAACGGAGCAGTATGTCAATGTGATTTTGGCGCGTCCTGCGTGGTATCAGCAGACGGCATTGGATGTGATTCCTGTCGGTGCAGAGGTGTTTGATGCCTATTACGGCGAGGACAGTCCCAATTTCTGCTTTAATCTTGTCCTCTATGTGAAACTTAGCGAGGAACAGCGGAATGGTTGGGAGGCTGGCTCGGGTCTGGGAGAGCCGTTGGACAGCGGTGACTATGCAGGGTATTACTACTGGGGGCGAGAGGCGTATGTAGAAAAGGATGACAATGGGAATTGGTATCTGGAGGGATTGAATACTGGTGGAACTTCCGTGCGATTGCCAGTTGCACCGAGGGAGGCATCCGTCCAACAGCTTATCGAGATGTATTTCCTCACCGAAGGCTTTACACATGACCATATTTTGCTCTGCTACCTTGCGGAAAGGCAGGTAGACGAGGTGGTTGCCGAATTGGAGAAACTGGAGGAGGAACTGCAAGAGAAATTGACTGATGCACTGTTGGCGTTTGTCGAAGAATATCCCGACTATGCCAATGACCAGTGGCAACAGTGGAGCAAAATGCTCTGCCCAGAGGAGGGAACTACCTCGACACAGGGAAACACACAAGACTTTTACGGCACGCCACTCTCTCAGGAAGAATTGCGATGGTTTGAAAGTTTGTTCGCAAGTGAGGATGGACGCGTGTTTACGACCATGCTCCTGAGTAGTGACTATGATACACCTGAGAATATCCACCTTGGTTGGCTGTTTAGAGAAGGCGTTCCCAATGAAACTGGCGACTGGGGTTACTCGATTTCGGCGGAGGAAATGGCGGCGTTGCAGAAGGTACTGGATGAAGAATCTTACACGGCATTTCTGCGTTTTGATGTGTCCAAAACACCTCGACTTGTTATGGAAGAACTGTTAATGACTTGGTTGGGCGTTTCGTTAGCGGATACCCAACAGATTGGCATGGATTTTTTGGTCTATCTGGAGGAGTATGACGCGTATTACTCGGTCGCCAGTGATACGGCATCTGTCATCCCTGGTTTCTCAAGCGGTATCCGCAGAGAAGATGGTTCGGTAGAACTTCGCTATCATCGCAAGATTGTCTACGGCGGTGTAGACCATAGTGGACCAGATACGCACATTCTGACCCTGCGCCCGATGGGGGACTCCTATCAGTTCGTTTCTAATTTGCGTATCGAAAATTAAGGGATTTTTACTGTCCTTTCTTACAGAAAAATATTGGCAGCTTGTGCCCGTGGTGGATGCAAGCTGCCTTTGTCTTTGACTGTGCGGAATGTCAATTGAGTTTAATATAGATACCCACAAAGCAGGTATAGGGTTGAATGAGTGTTTCAAAAAATTGCTTGTCACCGAGGGAATAGGGGTGTTCTGTAGCGAACCACTCTCCCCAAGCGAGGTCGAAGCAATCCATTTCCCAAGTTTCTACTGTAGTAATTCTGTCGTGCTTACCGATGATTTCTTTCCATGCGGTGGGACTTTGGAATAGATAAGCTTCGTCCTGTAACCACGCAGAAAGAAATTCGTCCGACCGTCCACGGTATTCGTCTTTGATACCAGGAACACCAATCAATATCTCTGCCTTGTTCGCCAGAAATGGGAGAATGTTGTTAGCAAAAAATTCAGGTCGCGTACCGAAATAATGGTACGC
This sequence comes from Oscillospiraceae bacterium, assembly GCA_045645125.1. Taxonomy (GTDB): domain Bacteria; phylum Bacillota; class Clostridia; order Oscillospirales; family Oscillospiraceae; genus Pelethomonas. The sequence goes on from JAZRID010000060.1 coordinate 2,948, forward strand.
ATCTACGCTGACCATAGCTTGAAATAGTCGTTCCTCGAAGGGGAGCGCATTGGCATCTGCGTGAACGGGGACAACTTGTCCGTTCAGACCCCATTCTATAAAGCGTTTTTCGTTATCTTCCGCAGAAATCCAAAGGTCTGTGGCATATACTTTTGCCGCGGTTTCCTTGGCGATGAGCAAACTGGTCAAACCTTTTCCACAACCCAAATCGAGAACAGTATCATCAGCCGTTAGATGTAAGGGGTGTTTCTTCCACAGTTCTTCTAAGATTCTCGCACTATTAGGACCCATCAACAGGTCTGCTGTCATGTCTTTTCTGAAATTTTCGATATGCACCGTTATATACTCCTCTCCATTTGCCTTTTTCGATATACTGTACTGTACCATATCGGTGTCCGAGCGTCAATGACATATGAAATTGTCGTAGAATACACAGGTTTACAAAAATGGAATGAAATGCTATACTGTTGTGCGTGAGAAACGGAGGGGAAGAATGGAAAGTATTTTGACAGAGCGTGCGATTCGGGAACGATTGACGGTGGAATGTCCCCGTCTGACTTGTCTGGAGAGCATCGACTCGACTAATTCATTTTTGAAACGAGAAGCGATAGATGGTGCACCACACGGCAGTGTGGCGGTCGCCAATAGCCAAAGTGCAGGGCGCGGACGATTGGGGCGCACCTTTCAATCACCGCCGAATAAAGGAATCTATCTCTCGGTGTTGCTCCGTCCTCAGTTGCACGGTGAAGCACTGCTGTGTGCCACGGGTATGGCGGCGGTGGCGGTTCGTCGGGCGATACAGCGCACAACAGGGGCACAGGTTGGCATCAAATGGACCAATGATTTACTATTGAATGGAAAAAAGCTCGCTGGGATTCTGGCGGAAACCGTTGTCCTCGGCGGAGAAATTGCCCTTGTGATTGGGGTAGGGGTGAATGTCCACCATCAGCGAGAGGATTTTGAAGGCGAAGTGGCGGATATTGCGACTTCCCTAGCCATCGAGGGATGGGAAACAGACCGTGCAACGCTGACGGCGGCACTGATAGAAGAATTGTATGCACTGGATAGCGCGTTAGGTTGTGACTGCAGCGCGTATGTCGCGGAATACCGCCGTCACTGTGTCACGCTGGGGCGCGCAGTGCGCCTACTGTGGCAAGAGGGACAGAGTAGAGCGACGGCACTCGATGTTGACGACCAATTTGGTCTGGTGGTGCGCTTGGAAGACGGTACGGTGACAACTGTGCGTACTGGCGAGGTGTCCGTGCGCGGACTGTATGGCTATACAGAAACTTGAGGGAGATGGGTATGAATATTTTTTTGAAATTGTTTTTGAATTTCGCCAAAGTAGGCGTGATGACTTTCGGCGGTGGCTATGCCATGTTGCCGATTCTACAGCGTGAAATCGTGGAGAAGAATCACTGGGCAACCGAGGAGGAATTGACTGACTATTTTGCCATCGGCCAGTGTACCCCTGGTGTGATTGCAGTTAATACGGCGACCTTTATCGGACAAAAACTGTGTGGTATCTGGGGCGGTATCTTTGCAACCTTGGGCGTGGTGTTTCCGTCTGTGGTGATTATCAGCCTGCTCGCTGGTGTGATTGAGGCGTTTTCTCACCTCACATGGGTGCAACACGCGTTCGGTGGTATCCGTATCTGTGTGTGTGTGCTGATTCTCAATGCTGTTGTGAAGCTGTGCAAAAAGGCGATTGTCGATAAGCTGACGCTGTTCCTATTCCTGTTGGTAACGGCAGGGGCGTATTTCCTCGATATCACTCCCGTGGTGTTTGTGCTGGTGACAGGAATCGTGGGGATTGTGGCTAAGAATTTTGAAAGACGAGGTAAGTGAAAATGATGCTGTTTTTGCGACTGTTTTTTGAATTTTTTAAGACGGGCCTGTTTGCCGTGGGTGGCGGTATGGCGACCATTCCATTCCTGTACGATATGGCAGATGCGACTGGTTGGTTTACGGATACAGATTTGGTCAATATGATTGCGGTGGGAGAGTCCACCCCCGGTCCTATCGGTGTCAATATGGCGACCTATGTGGGATATGTCACGGGTATGGCAGAGGGCGGTATTGTCGGTGGCATCCTCGGTGCGGTGATTGCCACATTGGGATTGATTACACCGTCGGTCATTATCATTCTTATCATTGCACTGTTCCTCAATAGTTTTCGCAACAACCGCTATGTGGAGAGCGCGTTTTATGGTTTGCGCCCAGCGTCCTCGGGATTGATTGCTGCGGCTGGTCTTGGGGTGGCGGTGGC
>JAZRID010000061.1:0-7319 GCA_045645125.1 Oscillospiraceae bacterium
CACGCTGGAACAGGCACTCGACTTTGCGGTTCTGCAAAAGATTCTGCCCACCATCAGCGGATACGGCGACCGCTGTGAAACGCTGGTCAATCAGTTGCTGGAAATCGCACAGGAGCATCGCCTGCTCCGCACCTTCCAAAAACTCACGGAGATGAACGCCGCGGCAAATGCGAACTCTCAGTTCTATCAGTTCTTCGTCCGATAATGCGGAAGGTGGCTGAAACTATGTCAGAATACCGCTTGCTTGCACACTATGGAGAACAAAAGCTCTTTCAGACCCCTCTCTATGTAGATACCAAGATACACGAGCAACAGGAACCTGATACCACTATCGACCCCAGCGCGGACAGCGCACTGTATGAACGGGAATGGTATGCCAATTGGGCTGTATGGGATGACGACGGGGTAGCCTATACCCTCTGTGGACTGTCCGCCAATGGTACAATGATTGATTTGCATTTACCAAGCTCACAGCCGTTTCTCATGCAGTACGGCTTTGTACGCTTCCGCGCCGAGATTGTCGATGCCGAGGGAAACAGACAGATATTGTATAGCAAATTCTGTTCCGCGCTCCACAGTGCCGACAACGAGAATATCGAGCAGATGGTTCGCCGTATCACCGCGATTCGAGAACCTGTGTTGAATATGCTTCGCTTTCCCTCGCGCATCGTGGATACGGACACCGCCCAACCACAGCGCGAAAGCGATTGCTACAGCATGATAAACGGCCTGTCCGCACACAGCGACACCGTCAATTCCCCCTCTACGCTCAGCAATATTATCGAGGCATATCAGCGCAACGCACCGTATTTTCGTGCGAAACCCGAACACACCATCCGCAAAAATACCGTCCCTGTCCCCTTTCACCGCGTCAGGGCACTTTCTAGGGACAGTATGATTTGGAGTGTCCGCACTGGCAATCTGCACCCCCTCCCCTCAGAATACACCAACGGCATTAAAATCGGCAATACACGCTATATGCCCAGAAAAACACTGACCGAAACCACCGTCAAAGATAATCACATCTACGAAAATCTGATACTCATCGGATTTCTTGACACGGTTTGTCGGCAGTTAAAAAACACCGAATGGATGGAGCAAAACAATTCCGATGCGATGGGATTTCATATCCTGCGTATGGTTCTATACCCCGAAGCACAGCACACCTCGGAAAGTCTTGCAGTCATTGAGGACTTGCGGAAACAGTACCAGCACTCCCTCCGTCTTGCGGAGCGCAACATCCCCAAAGTGTTGAGTTTACCCAAGCAGACCAAGCGGTTTCAAGAAATTCCCCCCTACCGTGATATCTACCAGCGCATCTACGAGTGGTTCTGCGGTGGTAGCACCGTGGACTGGGGCGCTGGTGCGATTTTTAAGGGGAGATTAGCCGATACCATCTATGAGTATTTTTGTTGGCAGGAACTGTTGCATCTGTTCGCCCAGAAAGGATTTCAGCAGTACAAACCGTCCATCCGCACTGGTTATCACGGCAACCGCCCCAAGCCCCCTTTTTCCAACATTGTCTTTCTGCGAAACGGACAGACCCGGGTTACCCTCTACTTCGACCCGTGGATTCCTACGGTCAGACAGGGGGCAACCCCGATGTATGGTATTTCGCTCGTTCGTACCGACACCGTTCGCCCCGACAAGGGGTATAGTCCCGATTTTCTGATTAAAGTCGAGCAAGGGGACCAGAGTTCCTATGCCATTCTGGATGCCAAATTCCGTGACATGGTACGGCTCTTTCCGCAGTGGAAACCGTCGGACAGCACCATGTGCGCGATGGAGGAAAGTCTGCAAAAATACTATATCAATCTATCCGCCGAGGATACCCTGCTCCGCCCTATCAAGATGGTATGGCTGTTACAGGGTCGTTGCATCCCTGCGGAGAAAACGCAGGACACCCGTGCCATCCGCAGTATTCAAAAAGGCGACCCTGAGGCAAAACTGGACTACTATCCAGAAACTTTTTTCAAGAATCTCTCATGGGGTGCTATGCCACTACACGCACAAAATACGAGCGAGTGGGCGAATCAATTTTGGACGGTATTCTCCGCTACCATGTTGTAATAAATAACCGTCAAATCCACTGCATAGAAAACCTCACCATATTGTCTGCACTCCACCTCAACGCATCTGCGCGGGGGTGGAGTTTTTTAATTCTCCCATTTTTTGAAAAGTAATAAGTGACGAAAAGCGAACGATATGATACAATACATTTAGGCAGAACGAACAGTTTCACAATTGCGGACGGAAGATTTCATAGCATTTTTGATGTACGGAGGTCTGTATATGTCGTATGAGATAAATATTTTGGTTGTGAATCAACAGCATCCTGTCCAACTTCCGTTTGCGTCATCTATTATCTTACAAAACGAGGTCGATAATGCAGATTTTATCGGAAGATATTGGAAAATTTGGCCGTTCTTCTCAGCAACAAAAGGTATTTTATATAGTCTTTTACAAGAGTGGTTGGATGATGACTACTATGGTGCGTATCCTTTCTGCGACTCTTTTTTTGAAACGGAGGAGGTTCCTGTTGTTCCCCCGTGGATACCAGAGGATAGGCTGACAGATATGACACCACTCATTATCAAAGAACACGCTATCTGTGATGTAAAACGCATCCTACGGTATTTGTTGGAAACCTCTCCCAATGGATTCATCCTGTTTCAGTCGCGGTATCAGGGAAAGGATACGGAAGTGATTATGGGAACCATCTCTATTCGTCAGTTTTTTGAGTACCTAGAGAACAAACAAATCATGTTCAATGTATGCTATATTATAGGGAAAGAAGAAAATGAGAATTGTTGTTAGATATCTATTGACTGCCGTGCTGTATATTGGCATGGGAAAGCGTCTGGCTTGTTCGCCTGCCAAGTACATACTCCATTTGAACCCCTGCCTATGTCGATTTCTATTTATCGCACCGATTCCCTGCTCCCGCGTAAGCATTGCTGGTGTCATCTGGCAAATCGTATTTTACATAACAGCCTGTTCTTTTTTGGCCATTTATTTGTTTTTGGAAGTAGAAACCAAATGGATGTTAGGGCTATTTGATTGTATTATGGCGGTGGAATGGATAGGGATTGGACTACCGCTTACTATATACGCAACGGTTTGTGAAGCAATGCAGAAGTGACATGCCTTTGACGGCAACAGAATACGAGGTGCAATGATGGTGATGACACACCTACTAATTGAATTATTTTGTGACCAAGGCGACTATCCAAAAAGCAAAAAGCAGGGGTTGCATATCCCCTGCAAGGGTAGTTTTGTGATGAGTGAACGCTGTCTTGCCTGTCCCCTTTCGTCCTATACATATTGTCCAGACGAATTATGTTTGTCCGATTCCTCTGGTTGCGTTGCTATTGAATCAAACGCCATTGGATTTGGCGGAAATATGATGCCTGCCGAGAACGAAGAATTTTGGGTTGCACGGTGGCATGAAATTGCAAAAAAGAAAATCGTCGAAGCATATGACGAATATATGCACGAACTAAAACAGGGACAGTAAGTAGTGTCTGCTGTACAGAAAGGAGATTGGGCGTTGTGAGCATATATGCGTTATCCCCTCAAGCAAAGGCACTGATAAGAAAAATACATCGTTTCAATTTTGTGTGGTGCGTCCTTTCCGTAGGACTATTTCTCTTTATCTATCTAGCAGGCATCCATCATCCTGGAATCATAGCAGGAATGATGCTCAGTTTCATTTTTGGCGGAGAAGCCGTGTTTCACTATCGGTTGCTTAACAAGGTCACGGAAGTGTGTAAGGAGCGACATCCCCACGAGCCGTGGAGAGCACGACAAGAATACAAATCCCATCTCATTGTGTTGGTAATCATGGCAATCATCGGTGCTATTGGTATTCTTCAGCTGATAATTTCCTTGCTACTGCAATAAAAGCCATGTTGGATACTGTTTTTCTAAGGGTGAGTTAAAATGACATTCAAGAAAAATGCGTTTCTCGCAAAAGTTTGCATGGTGGGAATCATCTATTGCTCCGTATTATTTATACCTTTTATCCTGTTAATGGTATTTTTGTGTTTGTCAAACAATCCCTCAGTAAGTATGTATATTGCCCTCGGCATTTTCAGTGGACTAAGTGTCTTTTCTATCATGTATCTTGCGGTTGTATTCGTGGACTCTAACAGCGAAGTACTTGTGACAAAAGAGGGCATCGAACTGCGGTCAAAAATTGCAAGGATATCGCCCGTGCGGTATATGCGTTGGGAGGAGTGCGGTTTTATTGGGGTCTACGGATACTACTATGGACTTCGTGCCAATCTTTTCCTCTCGAAAGAACGCTATATTTGCTATTCGCCAAGCGAGTGTGCTAGATATGTTAGACACGCAACGAAAAAGCGCAAAGAGATAATACTGTTAGATTGCACCCCAGAACTTTGGGCGGCAGTGGAAAAATATGCCCCCGACCACCTTGTCCGAGGTTGTAAGTCGCTATTCTCCCAATAAAATACTTTACATAAGAATAGCACAGGAATGCCCACATTATCGGAGCGGTTTCCTGTGCTTTTCCTATTGGCTTATACTATCAATTTTTCGGTAGGGAACAGTTCGGTTGTGGTGTGTCAAACATAAAATTCTGCCATATCATCCAAGCGCAAGCAGGCCAACCGTCGCAATTCCTCTTTGTGGCCACAGCCACAGTCGATGTCGATGATGCCATCTCCGTACCAGATTCTGTGTGGAGTTCCATCATCCCCATGGAGAAATACCGTAGGGGTATGTCCCACGATGACGGTCGTTCCTGCCATCGGTGCCCTCCCCCCTACTTCTGGACGGTTCCAAATACGCGCCTCCCGACTTTCCCCAGGATAGCCATGCACCAGATGAAAGGAACGGCCCTGTACGGTCAGGTCGAGATACTCTGGCAAACTGAGTAAAAATCGCAGTATCTTCCCACGATATGGCCTTCCTCTGCCATACAGCAGAGAACTACGCGTAACACCGCCACCATTCTGTTGCCAGATGCGCCGTGCCCCTATCTCACTGTTGGGACCCAGCGTAGCCAAACACATATGCTCATGGTTTCCCAAAATCATATGGACATTGGGGCGGTTCATAATATCCAACAGCATTTCGACACCGTCGTGCCCACGGTCAATCACATCCCCCAGAATATAGAGGGTATCTTCGTCTGAAAACTGGATTTTCTCCAACATGGCAAGATAGCGTTGATATTCGCCGTGGATATCTGACATACAGTAAATCATGCGCGTATCTCCGTCCGTCGGACTGCGTGGGGCAGTTTTTCTAATACCATCTCATAGGTCGGTACTGAGGAAATACCGCCACTCTGTGTCGTGGACAAGCCTGCCGCCGTACAGGCAAAAGTCACAATCTCTGTCAATTCTGCACCAGCGAGTTCCTGTGGTGCTTTTCCCATCTGCAACAGTTTCCAGACCGCACTGCCGCCGAAAATATCACCAGCACCTGTGGTATCTTTTACAGCGATATCGGAGAGTGCAGGGACACTACCCTTTGCCTGTGCATTTTGGAAGTAACACCCATCCGCGCCACAGGTGACGAACACCAACGAAACACCGTAGTGTTGCAAAATATGCGACGCACCGTCCGCAACACCAAGCCCAAACAGAAATTCTACTTCTTCCTCACTGATTTTGACAATATCCGCCTGAGAAAGTCCCCAGAGCATCTGTTCACGGCATATGGTCAAATCATTCCACAGCGGTTTCCGCAAATTGGGGTCATAAGTAATCCACTTTCCTCTGCGCTTCGCGTAGTCCACGGCGCGGTAGGTGGCACTGCGCGCAGGTTCGTCGGTCAATGACAGCGTGCCGAAGTGAAACACTTTCGCCTCGTCAATCAGCGCAAGATTCAGTTCTTCAAAAGTCAAGCAGGTATCCGCGCCTGGTTTACGCGAAAAGGAAAATTCTCGATTTCCTGTTTCGTCCAAGGTGACAAATGCCAATGTGGTAAATACCTCGTCGGTTTCCACCAGTCCTGTCGTATCAATCCCTGCCTGTTCTACCGTTTCGGTCAGCATCTTTCCAAAGGCATCGGAGCCAACCTTGCCGAGCAGTGCGGTCTTTGCCCCGAATTTTGCCAAGGTAGCGAGAAAATTCGCAGGTGCGCCACCGGGATGTGCCGCCATCGTGGGATAGCCGTCCCCATCCGTGCTGACACAGGTAAAATCAATGAGCAATTCGCCCAAAGCCACTACATCCATCGTTTCTCCCTCACTTCGCCACAGGGTACTCATTGCACAGCAGACGATATGGCGGTTCGTCCTCCTCAATCTCAGGGAAACGACCCACAGGGGGATGAAAATGATTGTCGGTGTTGTCGTCGTTGCACTGGCTGACCTCGCCCAACAGCACAGACCCTGTCCCCTCCTCTACAGAAAAATCGTGGTAGAGGTACTGCTGGATATGGATGCTCTCACCAGGAGTCAGGCGAATTTGCGTACCAGCAGGAACGGTGTAGGTTCTGCCATCGGTATGCACGGTGACATCGCTCTCATAATCTACCTCCTCATTGGGGAGGCTATTGTATACGCGGATTAACACATTTCCGCCACCGCGGTTGATGATGTCCTCCGTCTTAAACCAGTGGAAGTGGTTGGGCGCGTACTGTCCCTCTTTCAGATACAGCAACTTTTCTGCGTACACCTTGGGATACTTGTCCGCCATCGCACGATTGCCGTTACGAATGGTAATCAGTGAAAACCCGAATTTGTCAAAATCATTCATGCCGTAGTCGGTGATATCCCACCCCAGCATACAGTCGCGCACTTCGTCGTACTCATGCCCCATCTCCTGCCACTGTTCGGGGGTGATATGACAGAACGGTGGCAGATAGCAGTGGTACTTCTCACACATCGCCTCTAATTCTCGTAAGGCTCGATTGATTTCACTTCGTTTCATAGCGTACTCTCCTCTTTACCCCTCTCTATCTGGTTGCATCGCAAATGCAAAGTGTATCTGCTTCTCGTCCAGCCGATACTGTTCCTCCAACTGTGGACCACAGGAGTTGGAACCAAGACCAGACACCTTATAGTCAACACGCAGATGAATCATACCATCTGCTTGTAATTCATCTGTATGCTCGGCAACGGTCAGTGCCGTGGTAGAATAGTTGGATACATTGATTTCAAACGGTGTATCGGCAAGGAATTGGAGCTTTCCAATCCGCAACATCTTGGTAGCCGTGTGGTTACCGTGTTCCTGCGGACGCACATAGTTGACATATTCCTGCGTGGCACTGCTCTGGAACAGACCAACGCGCCCTGCATGGCACATATCCCGATAACTCTCACAGGGACCACAGCCGTAGTA
>JAZRID010000062.1:0-2420 GCA_045645125.1 Oscillospiraceae bacterium
TGCCGAGGTCGACCATCGAAAAACTGTCGCTGTCGATGGTGTGGGCGCGTACGCAGTCGTCCGTCTGCCACACAAAATTGACATCTTGGCGGTTCATCGCAGAGGGGGCGAGTTGTACCGCGGTGAGTGCCGTGGAGAACCACGGTGGAGTATCATCGGATACCGTCCCTAGTTGGGCGATACTTTTGGTGGAGCGGTGGAGGGCGTGGGGGATGGTGGTACTGGCTCCATGGCCGACCGCAATCACGCACACCAGTCGCTCCCCCTTGCTCAGATGGGTTAGACAGGTGTTCCTGTCGTAAGTGCCACCGACCCAACAAGTAGCCAACCCCAAGGCGGTGGCAGTCAAAACAATTAACTCCCCGAAGTAGCCACATTTTTCTTCTAAGTGTGGGTCACTGGCTGGGCCAGTCAGAACAAAATAGTTGCGCGCGGTCGATAAATGCCCTGTAAATATGTCGTCGCGGTCGCAGATGAGGGAGATGTGTAGGCCAGTGCGTCGGTTATAGTGGTCGAGTATCCGTTCCAATGTGGCGCGTTCTGCCTCCGTGAGTGGGGTAGGTAGATACCGTCGTTGTGAGATTCTGTTGTGCATTTCCGTCCATCCTGGCTGTACGATAGAAAATGGACGATATCCCGCCATACGGGAGAACTTTTCGTCTGGTGCTGTCATGTTGCTCGTGTCCTTTCTGTTCTACAAAAACACGGAGAAGTGTTTTCGAGGACGGCTCGAAAAAATTCAGTTGCCTTTATTATAGCACCACGGCGTATCAAGTCAAGAAAATGGCAAAAATATCCGCATGGACAGCACGATATACAGAAACTTTAGGAGAGCTGTCCCAGTAACTCCAACAACCAATCCAATCCGCGCAGACGCAGAACAACGCTGTCCGTCTGCCAGCAAAAACCCGTTGTGAGGGTATCGGTCAGTGAGGTCGTGGCGAGCTGTTGCGTCAAAGGGGAAAAGAGGACACCCCACCACATAGGTGTTGTGGTACATGACAGAGCAATCAGACCAATAACAACCGAAATGATAATTTTATCGCGTGTTTTCATAAAAAGTCACCGTCCATATCGAAACTGTTGATAGCTTCAGTATGGACGGCGATAGGATATCTTAAACAATGGGGTTGACATTTTGACAGAGGTAGGTAGTGGGGAACTGCTGTTGCAAGGCTTGTACTGCGTCCTGTGCCTTGGCTTGCCCAGAGAACATTCCGAATACGGTGGGGCCACTGCCCGTCATAGAGGCAGTCATGGCACCCAAGTCCAAGAGTTTGCGCTTGATATCAAATACTTGCTCGTACTTGCGCGGTAACACATCCTCAAAGACATTGTAGACGCGGTGGGCGATGGCCTCTAAATCCTGCGTTTCTAAGGCGCGAATCATCCCCTTGGTATCGGGGTGACAGCGCAATTTCTTGACGCGCACCTGTGCGAATAGCTCAGGGGTGGAGATGGGGAAGGACGGCTTGCAGATGACGAAGAAGCAGTCGGGGAGAGGGGGGAGGTCGGTGAGAATTTCACCGCGCCCCTGTGCCAGTGCCGTGTTGCCACGCACACAGTAGGGGACATCACTGCCCACCCGTGCGCCGATGGTTTCCAATTTCTCGCGTGGCATGGTGGGAGCGTACATCTTGTGCAGGATACGCAGGACGGATGCGCCGTCACTGCTACCACCTGCCATGCCAGCGCAGGTGGGAATGACCTTGTCAATGTGGACGGCGAGCCCAGGCGCGTCCTCTCCGAGCTCCTCAAAGAAACGGCGGATGGCTTTGATGGCGATGTTGCTCTCGTCCGTCGGCAGGTGGGGGGCATTACTACAGGTCAGTGTCAACGCAGAGGTGTCCTGTTTGGTGATAGAAATGGTATCTGCGAGCGTAATGGACTGCATGACCATGTTCATCTCGTGGTAGCCGTCGTCGCGCTTGCCGAGGATATCCAGGGTAAGATTTAATTTGGCATAGGCTGGCTCGGTATATGTCATAAGTACCTCCGTGTATCAATACTGATGTTTGCAGTAGGGACAACTGGGATAGTCGAAATCGTGGCTACGCCCACAGTGGGGACAAGTGACCTGTGGAACGCCAGACTGGGTGTGTTCCTTGTTCTCGGTGGCGAAAAATTCCAGCTTTCCGCACGCAGGACAGCAGTAAATCTCTACAAATATCGCACCAGCAATGAGATTGGGCCAGTCGCCCAATAGAAAACTGGTCTTGCCCAATTGCAAATTTTCGCTCAGGGCATATTGCATGGGTTTGCCACAGCGAAGACAGTTGAGTTTGCGTTGCATACGATTCTCCTTTTGAAAAAGGGGTTGTTGCACATATACGGCAACAACCCCAGATATAGGCGATTGGTTTACTTAATCTTGCGACCCTCGACATAGTAACGCTTGTCCTCGGCATGACCCATGGAGA
>JAZRID010000063.1:0-1598 GCA_045645125.1 Oscillospiraceae bacterium
CGGTCGTCCTCTACCGTACACAGACGGCAGGCACCGAAGATGGATAGCTCGGGCTGATAGCACAGCGTAGGAATTTCAATCCCAGCCTTGCGAATAATTGTCAAAAGATTTTTTTCGTTGGTAAATTCAACTTTTTTACCATTGATTGTAATAGTTCCCATGTTCTACCCCTCCTTATGCCTCGACATAGATAGCGTCAAATGCGCAGTTATCCTTACATGCGCCACACTTGATACACTTGTCGGCATCAATGGTGTAGGGCGACTTGACAACGCCAGAAATTGCGTTGACAGGGCAGTTGCGTGCGCACTTGGAGCATCCCTTACAGAATTCGGGGTTAATCACATAGCGACGCAGAGCAGTACAGGTCTTAGCGCGGCACTTCTTGTCCACGATATGCTCAACATACTCGTCACGGAAGGTCTTCAGCGTGGAGATAACAGGCAGAGGTGCGCTCTTACCCAGACCGCACAGAGCCATGGTCTGAATCATCTTTGCCAGCTCTTCCAGGGTATCCAAATCTTCCAGCTTACCCTGACCGTTGACGATGCGCTCCAGAATCTCCAACATACGCTTGGTACCCTCACGGCAAGGCGTACACTTACCGCAGGACTCACGCTGGGTGAAGCTCATAAAGAAGCGAGCGACTTCCACCATGCAGGTGTCCTGTCCCATGACGACCATACCGCCAGAACCGACGATAGCGTCAAACTTCTTGACAGAGTCGAAATCCAGAGGCTCGTCCAGATGCTTCTCGGTCAAGCAACCGCCAGAGGGACCACCAATCTGCACTGCCTTGAACTCTGCGCCGTTCTTCAGACCGCCACCGATATCAAAGATGATTTCACGCAGGGTAGAACCCATGGGGACTTCAATCAGACCCGTGTTCTCAATCGCACCAGTCAGGGAGAAAGTCTTACAACCGGGGCTTCCGGGGGTACCAATGGACTTAAACCACTCTGCACCCTGCAGAATAATCTTGGGAACATTGGCGTAGGTTTCGACATTGTTCAGGACAGTGGGCTTCTCCCACAGGCCCTTTTCGACCGTTCTGGGGGGCTTCGTACGAGGCATACCGCGGTTGCCTTCGATAGAGGCAGTCAGTGCGGAACCCTCGCCACAGACGAATGCGCCTGCGCCCTTGTTGATGTGCATATGGAAGGAGAAATCCGTGCCCATGATGTTGTCACCCAACAGACCGCGCTCCTCAAGCTGTGCGATAGCGTTCTTCAATCTGGCAACAGACATGGGATACTCTGCACGGACATAGATATAACCATTCTGGGCATTGACTGCATAACCGGCAATCATCATACCCTCAATCAGCTTGAAGGGGTCGCCCTCCATGACGGAGCCATCCATAAAGGCACCGGGGTCGCCCTCGTCACCGTTACAAACGACATAACGCTCCAATTCCTTCTGACGGGCAACCTGCTTCCACTTCTTACCAGTGGGGAAGCCACCGCCACCACGGCCACGGAGGCCGGACTTGTCCACTTCGTCGATGACATCATCACGGGTCATCTCGAACATAGCCTTCTTCAGTGCCTGGAAGCCGCCGGCAGCCAGGTACTCATCCAGGGACTCGGCATCGAACT
>JAZRID010000064.1:0-6298 GCA_045645125.1 Oscillospiraceae bacterium
CGGTCAAGTTGGCACTCTTGCCGAAGAAGTCCTCGGTAAAGTCGATGGAACCATCCTCTTTTCTGTGGATGTTGTTCAAATCCATGGTCGTGACCTGGAACATCTCACCTGCGCCCTCACAGTCACTGGCGGTGATGATGGGGGTATGCACATACACAAAACCACGGTCCTGGAAGAAGGTGTGGATGGCATGGGCGGCGACAGAGCGCACACGGAACACGGCGGAGAACAAGTTTGTACGGGGACGCAGATGTGCAATAGTACGCAGGTACCCCACGCTATGACGCTTCTTCTGCAGGGGATATTCGGGGGAGGAAACGCCCTCTACCACAATACTCTCTGCCTTAATCTCCAGCGGCTGTTTTGCCTCAGGGGTCAACACGACGGTTCCCTTGACGATGAGTGCCGCACCGACATTCTGGGCGGCAATCTCCTTATAGTTGTCCAGCACATTGGCATCCATAACCACCTGCAAATTCTTGAAGCAGGAGCCGTCATTCAGCTCAATGAATCCAAAAGTTTTCATATCGCGGATGGTACGCGCCCAACCGCCCACGGTCACGGTCTGGTCAGCATAGTGCTGACTGTCGGCAAAAATTGCCGCAACTTTAATCTTGTCCATATCTTTTCACCTGCATTTAGTATAATATTTTGGTGTAATCATCCACAGTAGTGGTATTATACCGCCCCAGCGTTTTTTTTACAAGTGCTTTTCCCTGTTCTTTCTTGATATTTCTACCAAGAATTTGTAGCTTTATCTTGACACCGTTCAGCACCTCGCCTATACTATAAACTAAAGATTATTTGATAAATTTATGTTTAGGAGGTGGCATAATGACACAGCGTGAGCGTCAGCTTCTGCGTTGGATTGCGGAGAACCCGATGATTTCTCAACAGGAGTTAGCCGAAAAAGCAGGGATTACACGCTCCAGCGTAGCGGTACACATTTCCAATCTGATGAAAAAGGGGTATATCACTGGCAAAGGATATATCGTCCATTCCGCGCCCTATACGGTGGTCATCGGCGGTGTCACGCTGGAAATCGGCGGATATTCCCACGCGCCATTAGAGGACAAGTGTGCCAATGCAGGCACGGTACAAATGCGGTTGGGTGGTACAGGGCGCAACATTGCCCACAATCTAAAACTTTTAGGTATCGATACCTACCTCATCACCGCGCTTGGGAGTGACATCGCTGCACAGCGCATTACGACATCATGCAACGAATTAGGAATCAATATCAGTCGTACCCTCACACTCCCTAATGTATCGACTTCCACGACACTATTTCTGGCACAGCACAATGGAGAGATGGAACTGGCGGTAAACGATGCCACCATTTACGAGCACCTCACGCCATCCTTTTTGGCATCTCACCTGCCATTCCTCAACAATGCCAAGGTACTTGTTATTGATGCCAATCTCCCTACACAGACTATTGAATGGCTTGTAGAAAATTGTCGCGTTCCCATCTTCGCCGATACCGTTTCTACAGACAGGGCAGAAAAACTGCGTGGGGCACTCCACCGCCTACATACCATCAAAGCGAACCGTTCGGAAACAGAGAAGCTCTCTGGGATTCCCCTGACCAGTCGCAACAATATCGAGCGTGCGGCGGATGTGTTACTGGCGACTGGACTGCGCCGTATTTTCATCACGCTCGGCGCAGAGGGTGTCTTTGCCGCCGACCACCGTGACCGCTATCTCTTGCCGTGTCTGCCTGCAAACACCGTGAATCCCATGGGCTGTGGGGACGCTTTTATGGCTGCCATAGCCTGGGCTTTCCCAGAGGGTACCAGTTTAGAGAACACCGTGTACGCTGGACTCGCCGCAGCCTCCATCGCCATAGAGAGTGAGGATATTGTCAATCCCTCTCTCTGCGCCACACAGGTACACCAGCGCAGTGCCGCTGGCCGTGTACGCTTCCAATATCCGCGCTGACAGCGCATGATATGAAATATAAAAATTAGAGAAAAAAGAGGTAAACCAGTATGTCACAACTCCCCTCTATTGTATGGATGATTGTATGTATTTATCTGCTCATCATCAACGGTGTCGCTCTGTTCCAGATGTGGTGGGACAAGCGTTGTGCCAAGAAAGATGCACGGCGCATTCCCGAAAAAAATTTATTTGTCTCAGCCATTTTAGGCGGAAGCATCGGTGCTATCGTAGGAATGCAGTGGTTTCGCCACAAGACGAAGCACTGGTATTTTGTCGTAGGAATGCCTGCAATTCTGGTTGTGCAGATTACACTTGTGTTGCTGTTGATATTCCTCTAAAATGTCCCTCTCCGAAAAAGAACAGGTGTTGCATTTTAGAACCGTATGTGCTAAAATAAGACAACTTACTGCAACGGAGGGTCAAGTATGCCACGAAAAACAACCATGACGGACCAGATTTACGAATATCTCTGCCGTGTGATTCCCGCGCAGGGCTATGCCCCCTCCGTGCGAGAGATTGGTGAGGCGGTGGGATTAAAATCCCCCTCCACGGTTCACTTCCATCTCAAGCGGTTACAGGAGCGTGGCCTTATCGCCAAGAATGACGGCAAGGGACGCACCCTCGTATTGACCGAGCGCACTACCCCCAACCGCATCCCTATTTTAGGCGATGTCGCGGCAGGCGCGCCCATTCTGGCGCAGGAATACCTCGACGACTACCTCACCTTTGACGGCAATCGTACCGAGGGTGAGTATTTCGCATTGCGTGTACGGGGGGAATCCATGCAGAACGCTGGGATTCTGTCTGGGGATTTGGTTGTGGTCCATCGGCAACAGATAGCCAACCACGGTGAAATAGTTGTCGCACTCTTAGACGACGAAGCCACCGTCAAGCGTCTTTCCTGCAAGAACGATACCATCTGGCTGTTACCAGAAAACGATGCGTATCAACCCATCGACGGCACCAATGCCACCATCCTTGGTAAAGTTACCACAGTCATCCGCAGTTACCACTGATTGTTATTTCACCAGACGGTGTCCGAATTGTATCGGGCACCGTTTTTTTCCGTGGACTTCCTACAGATTTTGTGATATATTTCTTATACCAAATCGGAACAAGGGGAAACGCATATGAGCAACAAACTATTTTGTGAGGCAATGTTGAAATTTGCATTGGGTATCCTATTACTAGGGCTACTCATTTTTTTACCAGCAGGCACACTCCACTATTGGAATGGGTGGCTATTGATGGGGATTCTATGTATCCCGATGTTCTGTGCTGGGCTTGTGATGATGGTCAAAAGTCCCGACCTGTTACGCAAACGCCTACAGGCCAAGGAAACGGAACTAGAACAACAATGGGTCATTAAGCTCAGTGGTCTAATGTTCCTACTCGGATTTATCACCGCTGGTCTAAATTTTCGATTCTCATGGTCTGTGTTACCCAAGCCGATTGTCCGGGGGGCTACGGTAGTATTTCTCGTGGCCTATCTTCTCTACGCAGAGGTTTTGCGCGAAAACCAGTACTTATCCCGTACCATCGAGGTACAGGAAAACCAGAAAGTGATTGACACGGGGCTGTATGGCATTGTGCGCCACCCCATGTACAGTGCAAGCATCCTGTTATTTCTGTCCATGCCGTTGGTCCTCGGCTCTCTCCCCTCGTTTTTCATTTTTCTCGTCTACCCCATCCTGATTGCCAAACGGATTACCAACGAGGAACAAGTCCTAGCGCGGAAACTGGACGGTTACACGGCATATCAACGCAAAGTCAAGTACAAACTCATCCCTTGGATTTGGTAAGAAAAAAACGGAGTGATACCATCATGTCAAAACAAGAAGTGTTATCCCAGCACTGTGATGAACAGCGCATTTTAGAGCTTGCCATGGAGATGGGGCAGATTCTCCTACAAAGTGGCGCGGAGATTTTCCGTGTCGAGGACACCATGCGTCGCATCTGCACCCATTTCGAGGTAGAAACCTGTAATTTTTTCGTCATGGGCAATGGCATTTTGTCCAGTACGAACGCGCACGAACGACCACTTGCCAAGGTGCGCTATATTCCTGTTAAGGGCGCACGGTTTGACCGCATTGTTGCTATCAACCAACTATCGCGTGAGATTGCCGCAGGGAACTGTGAGGATATCGCAGAGATTGAGCGACGCGTTGCGGAAATCAAGAACCTCCCCCCTGTCCCAAACTGGCTCTGTCACCTCGCCTCTGCGGCAGCGGCGGCAAGTTTCTGCATTTTATTTGGGGGTGGCTGGACGGATACCTTGACCGCCTTTGTCGCTGGCTACCTGCTGTATGTCTTTCTTCTGCACCCTGGTCAGCACATCAGCAAAATTTTTGCAAACATCTGCGGTGGGGCAATTGTCACCATCCTCTGCCTCCTCTCGTATCGAGTAAGTTTTGGACAAAATCTCGGTCATATGATAAGTGGTGCCATTCTCCCTCTCGTCCCTGGTGTTGCCTTTACCAACGGCATCCGCGATATCGGCGGTGGGGACTATCTCTCAGGCACAGTGCGCCTGTTGGACGCATTCTGGACTTTTCTCTGTCTTGCCATCGGTGTCGGTGTTGTATTCGGTCTATATCAGCGCATCACAGGAGGAATGATTCTATGATACATATGCTTCTCGAACTCATTCCTGCGGCAATCGGAACCGTAGCATTTGCCATTTTGTTCTGCATCCCCAAAAAGTATTATCTCTACTGTGCGCCAATCGGCGCGGCAGGGTGGCTTCTCTATCGCGTACTGATGGAAGTAGCCAATGCAGGTGTCTTTGAGGCGACTTTCCTCGCCACGGCACTGGTTGTTCTGCTCTCGCGTTTTGTTGCGGTAGCGGACCACTGCCCTGCCACGGTCTTTGTTACTGCAGGTATTTTTCCACTCGTCCCCGGTGCTGGAATCTACTGGGCGTGTTACTACCTCGTGACCAGTCAATTCGAGCAGGCAGGCTCCACGGGTCTTTCCGCTCTGCAATCCATCATCGGGATTGTACTTGGCATTGTGTTTATTTTTGAACTGCCGCATAAATTTTTCAAAATTCCAAAACGCTCATAAAAGCAAGAGGGGGTGTCGCGCTGTGCGACACCCTCTCGTATTGTATAGCACTTATGAAGTCACATTTTCCGCAGGACATTGCTTTCCTGTGTGGTCCATGTAGTACTCCCCTGTCAGCAACAGTTGCGAGATAGGGACAACCGTATAGCCGTTCTGCTTGAAAAACTCCAGAATCGACGGCAGTGCCTCTGGGGTATGGAGGGCGGCGTTGTGGAACAGACAGATAGAGCCGGACTGCACTTTTCCTGTCACACGCTTCGCAATCTCTGTGGCGATGAGGTCTTTCCAGTCCAGACTATCCACACTGT
The DNA here is from genome assembly GCA_045645125.1 of Oscillospiraceae bacterium. Lineage (GTDB taxonomy): Bacteria > Bacillota > Clostridia > Oscillospirales > Oscillospiraceae > Pelethomonas. The sequence continues at coordinate 5,316 of JAZRID010000064.1, forward strand.
GCAGGCTGTACAAATGAATAATTGTAAAATATGGACGAATAAAGGCAAGGTGTGGGACAACAACACCTTGCCTTATTTTAGAGCTTCCATTCAACGGATATCTTGTCATCATCGATGTATACTTTCTCAATAAGTAAATTAGCTATCAGCTTTTTCTCTTCCAATGTGGCACTATCCCAGTTGTCGGCAATCGCCATAATTCGCTCATGTGGATTTTCAATTTCATCCTTGATTTCATTAGACAGGGTTTCCAATATATCACTTCGTTCTGCACACAACTCGTTGATTTTGTCGTTGAGCCGTTGTGCTGCCAATCCCGTACAAACGGTTAGATTTTCAATCAAGGTATCTATTTTCGTTTCCAACTCGACCAATCGTATTTTTGCGGAACTGTTCCCTCGAACAGACTTACTGTCTTTTGGCATTTCAACTTTCGGCAACAGTTTCATCAATTCTGTCAATCGCCCTTCGACTGACGCTTCTATCGCGTCCACATACTGCGTTATACTTTGCCCGTCACAGTTGCGGAGCATATCTTTTCCCCTGCAACGGAAATACTTGTAGTTCTTATATGTTGTTACCGTCATGCAGTATCCACATTTTCCGCACTTGACCAGACCCGACAGCCACGAGTACTGTCCCTGTCCAGCATTGCCTATCTGGGAATTCTTATCCAACTTTGTCTGACATCGCAGCCAAAGTTCAGAGTCTATGATTCCACGGTGAGGTGCCAGCGACAGAAAATGGTCTTTCACATCCGTGTACTTTCTCTGATTTGCCTCCCGCTTACCATATAGATAGCAACCATTTTCTCCAACATAGTCCTTCAGGTCATTGGCTATATTGCAACCCCGTCCGTTAAAATAAGCGTAAACATCCGCATCCGCTTTGACATAGACGGGATTGCGAAGAAGCCTACTCACCTTTCCACCATCCCACGCTGTTCCCTTTGCCGTTTCAATTCCAAAGTCGGAGGCCAAGCG
>JAZRID010000065.1:0-2473 GCA_045645125.1 Oscillospiraceae bacterium
CATCCTTCTCATGGATATCTGCCACCGTACCAGTCGCTGCCTCGCGCTGTCGCATCATGCGCTCGGAGAGTGCCGTTGGCAAATCGAGATAAATGACCAAGTCAGGCGCAGGCAGTTCCAATTTGTCATACTCCAAGGCAAACAGCCACTCCAAATAGTCGGCTCTCTCCTCGTCGGGCAACTTGCTCGCCTGATGCACGGCATTGGAGGTGGTATAACGGTTGGCGAGGATGACTTCCCCTGCCTCATACGCTGTCCCCCAGTCCTCTTTATAGGAGGCAAAGCGGTCTACGGCATACAGAACCGAGGCGGCATACGCACTCACATCACCTGGCTTTTTGCCCAAAGCCCCCTGCAAATACAGCCGTGCGGGTTCAGCAAACGGATTGCCGTAGCGCGGAAAATCAATCTCACGAAAACAGATGCCCTCGTTTTTCAGACGCTCCGCCATCATGCGCGCCTGTGTCGCCTTGCCAGAACCATCGGTTCCTTCAAAAACAATCAATTTCCCTTTCATTTCTTCTTTTTCCCTCGCTCCCCCATGACATGCACCAAGAACAGAGGCAGTTTCATCATGCGCCCTGCTCTGCTGGGGTTCTTCAACAGACGATAGAACCACTCCAAGCCGAGTTTCTGATAGATAACAGGCGCGCGCTTCACCGTGCCAGAAAAGACATCCAGACAACCGCCGAGCCCCAAGAGCAGATGTGCGCCAGTGGCTTCGCCGTTTTTCCGCATCCACTTTTCCTGCTTAGGCGCACCCAGACACACAAATACGACATCGGCACCACTCTCACGGATGGCACGGATAACTACTTCGTCATCCTTAAAATAGCCATCGTGTGTTCCGACCACCTGCAACCCGACATACTCGGCAGACAGACGGCGCGCCGCCGCCTCTGCAATCCCAGGTTTTGCACCAAGGAGAAACAACTTCTTCCCCTTGACCGCCATCTGTTCCATCAGATGCTTGGCAAACTCGACACCGGGGATTCTTTCGGGGAGCGGAGTCCCCAAAATTCTCGAACCATAGATGACACCAATGCCATCGGGGATGACTAGGTCGGCGTGTCTGACCGCCTCCATCGCCTCCGCATCCTCACAACAGACCTCCACAATCTCAGGGTTTGGGGTGACAACATAGTGTGCCCCCTCACTCTCCATCAAGCGAACTCCTTTTGCGACCGCCTGCTCCATCGTCATATTGTCAAAGCCAACGCCCAGTATCTCTACGCGCATATGCTTCTCCTTTCCATACCTATACTCATTATAGCAGTATATCACAACTCTCAATCATTGTCCACGAAAAAAGAAATTCTTGCGCCTGTTCTACGGCGGCAAACGCTTGCCATCGCTCCTACATTTTGTTATGATAGAGTGGCATCTACAAAAACGGTGCGGAATACTACTATCATTTTCTACTAAATCGACAACGGAGGAAAACACAGTATGGCTAATTGGAAAACTTATATCGGCTTTTTTCAATATGGAGAAGCGGAAGCCACTTCACCCGACGGTGAAATTCGTCCCATTCCCTACTACAACTTTTATCCTGTCCTGGAACATAAAGAAGATATGTTTCGGTATGCCTTCCCCAACCCGCTGTTCGCGTATGGTCGTCTGCAATTGAAGCGTATCAACAAGGAATACGGTACACAGGCCAATATTATGATTGAGGAAATCGACAGAGATTTACAGCCCAATATGTTGACCGTCATCTCCTTTGATGAGAGCAAATTGTTTGACGACCCGATAGACAATCGATACTACATGGGAATTCTATTGGACAGCGATGACGATATTAAGTCTGTCATCAAAAAGGAAAAATTTTCGTTTCAGGATATCTTCGGTTCGTCCTATCACCTGTTGGTTTCCACGGATGCCTTGGAACCTGCCAGCAATTACCGTCCTGGTATGAAAACCAACTGCGCCCTCCCCGACAATCCGTTGGCTTTTCCCAGTTTTTCCTGTGTCCTGCAGTGTGGGCAATTGCTTTCTACCCCTGTCACCGCAAAAATCAGTGTAGGATTCCACAAAACTATCCCGTGGCTTGATACCACCACGACACCTATTAAACAGCTCTATGAATTCCAAGACGGCATTGCCGATGGAACCGCACTCCCCTATTGGGTAGACCCAACCAGTTGGACAACGGACCACTTTGCAGATGTGCGCGAAATCGAATTGGTTGAGCTACAGCACGGTGCCACCCCGATTAAGGGTACTTTGGAGTATAACTCCAGGGAGATGCTCTACTCCCTCAAGGCCGCCAAGGGGGCGATGGTCGCCTCCACTATCCGCAGTATTGCGCGCATCTCTCCGCAGTACGGACTGGACTTTTTGGAACAGACCAAACGCTTCCTACAGGAGAGCGGACGAGATGTGACAAAGGCGGATGTTATCAACTACTGCATCTGTATTACACAGGGCTTTATTACCACCTTTGCTGGTGCACCCGGTACGGGTAAGAAGT
>JAZRID010000066.1:0-18493 GCA_045645125.1 Oscillospiraceae bacterium
GATATAGCCGCGGTCGAACATCATGCCTTCCACGACCTCGCTGTAGGTCTCAGCGGTCTTGGAGTCCTCGATGGTGATAACACCGTCGTGGCCAACCTTGTCCATTGCCTCGGCAATCAGCTTACCAATGGCCTCGTCGCCAGAGGAAACCGTACCGACACGGGCAATATCCTCCGTGCCGTTGACCTTCTGTGCGTTGGCCTTCACGGATGCGACAGCGGCATCGACAGCCTTTGCAATACCCTTCTTCATCACAATGGGGTTTGCACCAGCGGCCAGATTCTTCAAGCCCTCACCGATGATGGACTGTGCCAACAGGGTAGCGGTGGTCGTACCGTCACCAGCGACATCGTTGGTCTTGGTGGAAACTTCCTTGACCAACTGTGCGCCCATATTCTCGAACGGGTCCTCCAGTTCGATTTCCTTGGCGATGGTCACGCCGTCGTTGGTGATGAGGGGTGCGCCAAACTTCTTATCGAGAACCACATTGCGACCCTTGGGGCCCATGGTGATTTTTACGGTATCTGCGAGCTGATTGACACCAGCTTCCAGTGCCTTGCGGGCCTCGTCGCCACGCTTAATGAGCTTTGCCATAGTTCAAATTACCTCCAATAGAAGATGAAAATTTAGGAATTAGTCAACAATTGCCAGAATATCGCCCAGACGAACGATGACGAACTCCTCGTCACCGACCTTGACATTGGAACCGGCGTACTTATCGGTAATGACCTTATCACCGACCTTGACGGTCATAACAATCTCCTTACCGTCCACCATACCACCAGGGCCGACAGAGATGACTTCTGCAACAGAGGGCTTTTCCTTAGCGGCAGGTGCGAGGATGATACCGCCACGGGTGGTCTCCTCGGCCTCCATAACTTTCAGGACAACACGGTCCTGCAAAGGGATGAGTTTCATTGTGAGTTCCTCCTATATGATGAATTTTATATTTATCAAAATTCGACACCGTTAGCACTCAGCATTTTCGAGTGCTAACGGTGCTTATCTTACAACATCTCCAAGCAGATTGCAAGGGGGTATTTGCAAAAAATTTACCCTTTTACAGATTGTTCACAAAGGTTTGGCAGTCGCATTGGGGTCACACCCGACAGGGCCAAACACATTGACCTTTTTCTCCGAAAGTCGCATCACAATGCGCTGATTTTTGATAATCTCGCCGTCCAGACAGGTGATAATATCCTCACCACCCTGCGATTCAATGACAATCTCTTTCGCAGTAGCCAGTTGCACATACTGTTGAAATTTCTCATGCTCGCCGTTTTTGTAGTGCCCCACGAAGCGCAGGAAGGACACACGGCTAATCGTATCCATCAGCAGGATATGTAACAGTCCATCGTCCATTCTCGCCTGCGGAATGGGTGTAAAGCCTCCGCCGTAGTGGCGGCCGTTGCACACAGCAACGAGTGCAAAACTGCCTGCAAATGCTCTTCCGTCAATCGTGACCGTCCAGCGGTGGTCCAGTCCACGCAGGAAAAAATTCACGGCAAGCGACGCAATATAACTGCCCTGTCCACCCAACAGTGGGCTTTTTCCGTAGGTATGTACATCCTCCGCCACCTGTGCATCAAAGCCAGAGCAAGCGATAGTCAGTGCCAAACGGCCGTTACAGTCGATGGTATCCAGTGCAAACTGTGGACCGCCCCAGAGGTTCTCTACATCCGCGAATAGCACGGCCTTCTCACCAAAATTTTTGAGAAAATCATTGCCAGTCCCCACAGGAATACAGGTCATAGCAGCGGTGGCAATCCCTGCGATACCATTCGCCACCTCGTTTATCGTACCATCTCCACCGCACACATAAAAGCGTACATTCTCCCCGGTCTGTGCAATGGTGCGTGTCGTTTCCGTGGCGTGGCCAGGGCGCGTGGTCAAAATACACTCCACACGCACCCTATGTTTTTCTTCCATCCGTTTCGCCATCGCCATCAACCGCGCAGTGCAATCTTTTTTGCCAGCGGTTGGATTGATAATAAAGATATGCCTCATATGCGTCAACGGCTGAACTGGTACAAGTCACAGCGAATCATACCGTTGTACAGCTTGCGTTTTTTATCCGCCTTGCGGTTGAAGAACTGTTCAAACTCTCTGTGGCTGGTCAGCACAAGAACGCGCCACTTGGGGGGAACATCGCGGTAAACTTTGCCGAATACACGGTACAGTTCCTCCGCCTCCTCTTTCTCCAGCAGACGCTCGCCATACGGCGGATTTGTCACGATCTGACCATACTCGCCCTCACATCGGAAGTTTTTGACATCAGCGCGCTCAAAGCGAACAATATCTTCGACACCTGCCTTGACGGCATTCTCCTGTGCAATCTTGATGGCTTTCGGGTCGATATCACCGCCCCAGATATCATACTTTCCGTGAAATTCCTTGTCCATCGCCTCATCCGCCGCATCCAGCCAAATGCCACTGTTCACCCACGCCCACTTCTGTGCATCAAAATTGCGGTCCAGACCAGGGGCGCGATTTTTGGCAATCAGTGCCGCTTCAATCGCAATCGTGCCAGAGCCACAGAACGGGTCGCGGAACGGGTCTTTGCCCCGATAACGGCTGAGTGTCACCATCGCGGCGGCGAGTGTTTCGCGCAGGGGAGCTTCCAAGGAGGCGGCACGATAACCACGCTTATGCAGTCCTGCGCCACTGGTATCGAGATACAAGGAACACATATCCTTCTGAATGGCAAACTGAATCTGGAACTTCGCCCCTGTTTCTGGCAACTTTGTCATGCCATACTTCTGTCCCAAGCGGTCCACGACTGCTTTTTTGATAATCTTCTGGCAGTCGGGAATGGAGTGGAGCATCGATTCAAGGGCAAAGCCTTTGACAGGGAATTGTCCATCAAAGGGAATATAGTCCTCCCACGGCACTGCCGCTGTCCCTTGGAACAGTGCCTCAAAGCTTCTAGCTGGAAAAGCATTCATCACGAGCAAAACACGCCCACCACAGCGCAGATTGATATTCAACCTTGCGATGTCCGCCTCGGTACCACGGCACAATACTCGTCCATTTTCCACCTGAATATCCTTCATCTCCAGTCGGCGCAGTTCATCGCCAACAGGTCCCTCCAGACCAAACAGGCAGGGAATCGCAAATGTCAGCATAGGACAAAACCTCCCATATTACATTGATTACTGGACTATTATACCAAATTTGTCGAAAAAAGCAATGCAAAGACAACAAAATAAAGGGAGCATTGCACACTCTGTTGCAATACTCCCTATAGTCTATGCAAAATTATTTTCTGCCACGCAGACGCTTTGCTTCTTCGCGCTGTAGGACAAAGATTGCGCTCACCAAGCGGTCCTGCTCATTGGGACGCATCCTGAGGAACTGACACCCATACATATTACTGTACGGTGTCTGCTGTACACGGCGCACACTGCACTGGAAAGTAAATGGCTGTGTACCAGGAATAATTTCCACATTGCTCACACGCAATTGGTCCCCGACCTCAAAGAATGCGTCACAGGAAATCATAGCACCGCCACCGCTAATATCAATCAGCTGACAGTTGTACTCATCCTCGTCAAACATCGGTGCATCAGGACCATCCTCTGCGCGCTTCACACGGGTCAGCACCCCATCCACCGCGATACTTTGACGGAAGAACTCACGCTTATCCCAAGTGAACCAGTTGGAAAGTCGGTCCATTTTCCAGATTGCGCTACTGCTGCCACAGACCGTTCCGCGGTAGACTACACGGCGGTCATCGCTCAAATGTCCGCGCAACTTATAGCTGGCATTGTACTCCACAGGAGGCACGCGTCCGCCCGCGCTGTTCTCGAGCGTGACGGCTTCGCCGTCATAATCAATCACACGCGCGTGGAAAACGACATCATTATCGTCGTTTACGATTTCCATCAACATACCAATTTCGATTTCCAATTTATTTGCCATATCGCGTCCTCCTGTTTTGATTGCGTATTATGTCTGTATCGTCCCCCCCGGCACAGCCGGGAGGGATAGATGTTATAAAAGTTTAGTCACCCGAAACCCATCTGATAGAGAAGCGCGGTTCAACGAAGGACTCCAAGAACCCCTGCGTTGCCTCTATCACAAATTCCAGAACCAGTCTTGCACCCTGTCCATTGACATTGCTGTATGCGTCGGAGATACTACCATCCTTAAAGATGGTGATGGTCGCACCGACCGTAGCGTGTTCAAAGTCAAAGGTAATGGTACTACCAGATACATCGACATCGGAGATAGCCAAGTCACCACCAGACAATCTCACCTTATCCGCGAAGTTGTCATCGGTAATGTTCTCCAACATGGTACTCAAGTCCTCCAGACGGAGCAACTGGTACACCTTTTCGGAGAAGTGCAGCGTGACAGTACCCTTATACGCGTAGTTTCTGGGTTCATCGCGGAGTGCCTCTTCCAGCGCAATGTTATACCGGTAACTCTCACCGTCGGCAGGAATCTCAGAAGCGAACTTGTGGAGGTAGGTAATCTTATTTTCATCGCCAATCAGCTCTGGTGCGGTTGAGTCCGCCAGATGGACACCACCAATCGCCTTGAAGCCGTAGGTCTGGCCCAACTGGTTGCGCGCAGCCGCGATGAAGTAGTATGTGGTTTCTGGGCTGAGCTTTGTCGGTCGGATGGTTTCTGTCTTTTCCGCCTCCGCAAAGCTCTGATTACCCGTATCCGCAGGGCTGTAGCTACTAGTCGCCTCACCTTGCACATACTCCACTACATTCTTTCGTGTCGCTTCGTCGGCATAGACATCGAACAGCGAGCGGTCATCCTCCGAGGACATCGAAATCAACAGCGACTGCATGACCGTCAGCGTCGTGGGATTCACTGACAATCTGGCACAGTCGGCTTCATAGGCCGGTTTCTTATCGTCTGGGATACAGGTGGTAAATCTATCGTTGAAGATTTTATACGCCATATCGTAGCTGTAGACTGCCCAGTTCATCTCCGCAGGGGTGGTAGTCTTCGCCGTAATAGTGTCGCCACCAGAAACTTTCAGCTCAATCGCTGGCGTTGTGACCGCCAATGTGGTGAACTGGAAGCAGTAGACATCGGAATACTTCTGTGACTCACCTGTTAGTATACAATAAACGAAGTATGTGGTCAAGGGTTCTAGGTCATCCACGCGGATAGTTTGCAGGTTTGTTCCCACGCTTCTCTTACCCGTCTTGATACGGGTAGAGGATGCACCCTTATCGACCATCAGTGCCACACTATCTTTCGTCGGTGCGGCCAGTTTGGGAGAGTAGCCCATCGGATTCTGGTCCGTGATACCGTCACCCTTGGTCGGTGGATTGACTCCCAACTTAAACAGCTCTCCGAAATCCACTTCGTTTCCGTTTTCGTCATAGCCACGGGTCAGCACACTCGCCTCATAGCCGTTCTCTGCGGTATACATCGGCGCGATGACATAGTACAAGGTACCAGCACGGTCGAGCATGACATTCATCTGTACCATACCGTCACCAGCTTTGAAAGTGGGGTTTCCACTCATAAAGCGCGGTGTTTTGGTGTCGATAAACTTACGCGACACGGAGAAGTCAGCAGGGGTTGCGAGGTTCGTGACATCGTTCGTCCACGGGTCAACCTTGGCGTAGTCTGTACCAGACAGGTCCTGACCAGCAGGGATGAGGACGCGCAACTTCACATCCGCGCTCCAACTTTCCTCGACATCGTTACCGTCAATCTCGGTAATATCAATCACGAACTCATAGCTATACGCATCATTCAGGCTATTCAACTGTGGGATAACTGTTGCATTTTCACCGTTAATCAGGCCGTTGATACTGGAACGCGCCTTACCACCACTACTATAGATGCTCATGTTGCCCAGATAGTGCCATCCGTTTTTGTCCAAATGCTCACAGTCGGCAAACATGGACAGACCATCCTCGGCAGCCCCTTCCTTTACTACCTTTCCACTCACGCTGTCAATCACACGGCAATAGACATCGAAGTAGACGATAATATTCTCAGTTTCAATCCAGATATCGTAGTAGACACCGTTGTTGACACTCTCAGTGGACTGGGGGTCCATCCAGAATCGCATATCCACATCCGCCTTGTTTTCGGTTTCCATATCACCGAGCCACTGCATCGGGTCGCCTGTCACCGCAGTTTTACCGCTAATACGGCTGGTCAGATTGACCTGTGCAAACACAGTGGTAAAGGGCGTCACCTTATAGGGGTTGGGCTTGATGAGGTTTCTCGAATTGGAAATATCCGTGATATCCTCCAAGATGAACTGGTAAGTACTACCACTGCTCAAATTGATGGCAACACCGTGGATAAATTCTAGAACCAATTCACCCTCCTCCGAGAGTTCAAGCTCTACTTTCTCGTAGTCAATCCATGCACTCGTATTTTCATCCGTTTCTGCGGTACGGCTCTTGACCTGATAGCTTAGGCTGACATTACTGATATCCCAGAGCTGTACCGACCGCTCCAATCCGTCGAGCAGTTCTGCCTTGGCCGCCACTCTCTCCTCCGCGGTGAGGTTTTTATCCTTGCTCCGCTTATACAGCTCCAAGAACGAATACTCGGAATCCTTGTAGCGCACCACCTCGTTGAAAATCAGCTTGACATCCGTTTCCGCCAGAGGCTCCTTACCCTGTTCATCGACCGTCTTGGTAAATTCCTGTCTAGCGGTGGGGGCAACATCGTCGAGGGTATTGGCAGTAATCATCTTGACGCTGGAGTAGTTGCCTGCCTTATCCTCTGCCACATAGTAGATATCATAAGCAGATTCCGAGGCAAGTCCTGTAATTCTCAGAACAACCTCCTTATTGGCGGAGGCGTTCGATTTACCTGACTTGACAATGTTACCGATTCCGTTGATGACCTGCAATGCCGCCGTTCTCTCGTCCACATTGCCCAGATAGTTCAGTCCCGATTTGACCGCCACCCAGTAGATAGTACCCGCCTCATTCATGGCGGTGGTCACGCCCAAGCTCGTCTTCTGAATACCTGTCACCACGCCATCGACCAATTCAGGCGGTGTGCCATCGACTGTGGTAAAGGACAGACGCTTCACGCCAGAATCCTTTCCGTTATCAGGATCAATCAGGCACAGGTACAGCTCATAAGTCACCTGTTCCTCCAGCTTGCCCTCCTGACAGACATTCAAGATTCTAAGTACATTCTTCTCCACAGGAATACCGTTAATCGGGCAGTTACTCAAATCGCCCGTAATCGCACCCGTCTTAAACTCATTGATGGTCGGGGCACCCGCTCCCTTCGGCAACAGTGCATAGTACAGGATACTGCTCTTGGTAGACATGACGCTAACCTGTGCGTAGCTTCTTCTCACCAGTGTCAGTTCAGGGTAGCCCGTTGCAAATTTCGGTGCCGTACCATCGGGGGTCGAGAACAGAACGGACTTCACGGCACTACATCTGCCACGGCTATCCACCAACACGGCAGACACATAGTAGGAACCATCCGCTACCAACTTGCTAATCTTAATCTGGAAATCCTTGTTGGAACTGGTTACCGCAAAACTGCCCTGTTGCAGAATCTTAATATCGTAATCCTTGTTTTCCAACAGGCTCTCGGCACTAATCGGGCCATCGTTCATACTGCTCAAGGCCCAGTAAATCGTACCCTTCTTATTGGTCTGAAAGAACACCTCTGCACTGTTCGGGGCGATATTTCTCATTCTGGGATACCCTGTGAGAATTCTGGGGTCCTCCGAGGACTCCTCCGCCTCCTGCGTATCCATCGGTTCTCCCTTAACAGTCGCCTCCAGACCGGGGCGAATTTCAATTTCATCGGGCAGAATATCGACAATCGCACCAGCCGCATTGACATCCAACTCCGCGATATCGCCCTGACCCGTAACCGTAATACCCACATCGAGATTCAGGTCCTCAATTGTGGCAATATTGCGAACCTCCAACAGAGAGCCAATCGCGTGTTCGTCAATGGTCACAAACTTTGCATTGCCCTCTGCAATCATCAGCGTGGACATCGGGGTACGGTTCATCACTTCCTCAATGTTGCCCGCCATCGTGACAGCCGTACCAGCCTCACCGTTAATTTCCACATACAACAGGCCATCGCCTGCTGCTGTCTGGTCGTCCAAATAGGCACTCGTTTTTACATTGGTAAAATCAATCTGCGTGTCACCCTCGGCACGCACAGAAACAAATTGATTGGCAATACTGTCAATCACCAGTTCACTGCTCTCGACATTGCGGAGAATCACACTGCTGTCACCCTTATGGCTTTCACCTGCGCCAGAGATGATAATTTTACCTAGCACCACCACATTGTCCAACATCACATCGCCAAGTTCCAAACCGCCTGTGATGTACAGGTTGCCTGCGATGGTCGTATTTTTCAGTGTCACGCCAGAGGTCGAAAGCATCACATTACCGTACACACCGCCGAGCGTGTGTGTCCCTGGGGTATTGACCATCGTGCCGATGGCCTTCACCAACATAGCGGCGACCTCGCCACGGCTAATATTTTTCTGCGGACGGAAAGTACCGTCCTCATAACCGCTGATATAGCCAGCACTGACACCCGACTCAATCATGCCACGGCTCCAGTCGCTAAAGGTACGGCTGTCGGAAAAGCCCAGTGTTTCACCCGTCTTCTCTGTCAACAGGAGGTTACGACCAATCAAAACAACCGCCTGCTCACGGGTCAGATAGGCGTTTGGTTCCGCTGTCTTTTCACTGGTTCCCTTAAAATATCCCATGTTGTACGCGATACCGATATCGTTGTGATACCAGTCGCTCAACTTGACATCTTCAAAGGGATGGCTCACATCGGCCTGATAGCCAAAGGCACGGTTAATCATGGTGACAAACTCTGCGCGTGTGACCATACCGCTTGTGTTCAAGTTGCCCTGCACATCGCCACGCATCACGCCCCAGTCCACCACTTTGTCGACATATTCATCCACCCATGACGCAGACTGTGCTTCCATCAGGGATACAGGAATCATCTCGAAAAGCAAGACCAGCGTCAACAACGCTGACGCCACACGCTGTATCATTCTTCGATTGCAGAAATCCAGTAGCTTCGCCTTCATTATACGCTTCCTCCTTGTTCGCGTTTTCTTCTGTGTTGTTCCAATTGGATGACAAAAACAGCCTCACAGAGTAGCTTTTCCTCATCGTAGCACATATCGACAAACCGCACGGCATAGCAGTTTCTTCCGCCTTTTTCCCAGACGCGCAAAATTTTACTGCGTACCAAAAGCGGTTGTGGTGCCGTCACTGGGATGACAACTTCCACCAGTTCACCGCGCTCCAACGGTTCGTCGCAATAGAATGCCACGCCACCACAGCTAAAGTCCATAAATTCAACCGTTCTCTGTCCACTCCACTGGCCATTGATGGGGTAGATAAGCGAATCAAACGCCACATCTACGCGCAACATCTCGCGGACATCCTCCTTGGAGGTGACAGGGCGCAGTTTCAGCGTATTGCCAGAGATAGCGGACACGGCACCCTGTAGAGTAGGCATCGTCTGCTGGGTTCCGATGAGCGTAATCAGCTTATTCTCTTTAATTTCGTCGCTACCGCCATCCATCAGTTTCACACAAAACTCCGATGCCGTCGGTGCCGTCATCAGGACACCCCGACCAAACGGGACATCCTCATCGTTGAGCAACAGATAGATTCTCTCTTTCATGCCTGTTCCTCCTCACTCTGTGCCGTACGGGCGGCCTCCTGTGCCTGTTTTTCCCGCTCGTTAGGGTCAAAGTTGAGGAAATAGACATAGATTTCGACAATTGCCTTGTACAATTCCTCCGGAATCTCCTGTCCCAGTTTCAGCTGTGCCAGCGCGGTGGCAAGGGAATTGTCCTCATAAATTGGAACACCAGCATCCGCGGCAGTTTCCACAATTTTTTCCGCCATGTAGCCCATACCAGACGCTACAACGACAGGGGCGGCATCCCCAGCCCCGTACTGGAGTGCCACCGCCATTTGGGACGCATTGCGTCCTCTCTTAGACCTTGACATTCACGCTGTTCTTCCTTTCAAAGATTTGCGGAAAGACCTCCGTAAGGGTCAAAGGACGCTGCATCTTCCGCACGGATACACCGCTATTTTTCAGTCCATTTCGCTCCAAAATCTGTCCCAATGTCTGTTCAATCTGCCCTGAGAATGGTAAAACTTTTTCGGGACAGAAGATATTCATGCCAACCTCTTTGTCTACACTGACCATCAGCACATCAAATGCGCCCAACGGCTGTACATCAATCTTAAACAGGAGTTTGGTACACCGCCGTTTGCGTCCATTTTCATCCGCCTGGCCTGCATCAGGGTCCACCCACAACTCGGAAAACAGGAATTTTCCATTCCACTCCAGTGGCAGGATAAAGTGGTTGACTGGCATATAGACACTCTCATTGATGAGCATCGCCGCCACCAACTGGCGAAAAATACTCTGGATATTCGCGTCACCCTCTCCGCTGATAGCACGCGCCGCCGCCGAGGTCAAGTAATCCGCAAACAAGTTCGAGGGGTCATTGGGGTCAAAGGCATTTTCCTGCAACAATTGCAGGAGCATCTCATCCGTCAGTCCGCCCAGCTGGTCGCGCAGAGTACCATAGCTCACCAGTCGACGGAAAGAATCCAGCAGATTGTCCAGAGAGCCATTTTCGTAGCGCGCCATATCGAGCATCAGTCTGCTCAACAGCTCACGGGGCGCACCGAGGTCATGGGTTCTCCCCACATAGTCACCCATATGGGGAAACACTTTCTGGCGCAACAGTTGCAGAACCGCTTGACGGTCCCCCTCTGCCATATCTCCCTCCATCTCCTCCAACATATCGCGGAGAGCCTGTGCCCAGCTCGCTGGCATACTATCTGCCATACCGCGCATGGCGCGCAACATATTTTTCTCAATATGCGCCGAGGACGAGTGGTCCATATACGCCTTGATAAACTGCAAAATATCCTCCTGCACACTGGCGGAGGCGGCATTGGCATACGCGCCACGCAACAGGGCAAACAGAGGACCACCCAGACGACTGCCATTTTTCAGCTGTCCCTTCAGGAATGCGAGGAGTTGGTCTGGGTCCATGTGCATCATCTGCATGACCTGCGACATCTCCTGTGCGATGCCCTCGCTCATGCCAGACAGCACAACGGTCCCTTCTCGGCCACCAAACAGCCTCGATAAACTCTCCGCCAAATTGGGCGACTCACGCAGACGCTGTACGAAAGTTTCGTAATTGGAATCGTAGCGCACGCGCTGGTGTGCATTCAGTGCCCCGTTGTCCTGTCGGTCGGTTTTGCCGTCCGCGTGTACGACCCTGTTCAGGTCTGGAACATTTTGAATATTAGGATTGTTCTGTGTATTGTTCTGTGTCAGTGGGATATTGCGGTTAATATTGGTATTTTCCCGTCCCGGTACCGGGTTCGTTACACCCAAAAGATCCGGCATTTCAGAATCCTCCAAAAAAAGGTTGATTTAGTCGACTAAATTTGGTAAAGTAATATTATAGTCTTAATTTCTATTGGCGCGTGCCGATAAAATCTAAAGATACTTTTAAGATAAGGCGGTGTTTTTTATGAGCAGTGGCAATGAAATCCTGGATATGTATATCTACGAAACCCATACATTGCTGGAACAGTTGGAGTCCAGTGTCCTTGAAGCAGAAAAAGCAAACGATTTTTCGCAGGACAATGTCAACGAAATTTTTCGCATCATGCACACCATCAAAGGTTCTTCTGCGATGATGGAATTTGATTCCCTTGCTACTATCGCACATCGGATTGAGGACCTCTTTTTCCTCATTAGAGAAAATTCCATGTCCGTCGTTTCCGAGGCGAATCGCTCCACTCTGTTCGACCTGGTATTCCAGTCCATCGACTATTTCCGAGGCGAGGTTGACAAGATTGAATCCGACCAACCTCTCTCTAAGGATATCGACAACTTCCTCTCAGATATTAATAGTTTGATTGCCAAAATTAAGGCTGGCGACAACGAGCCTGCCCCAGCTGCGCGCCCCGCTACCCCAGCAAAACCAGCCACTGTTGTACCTGAAGTTACCAGCATCGAGGTTTCCTCTGGCAATCGCGACTTCCCCTATGAACTGCGCGTATTCTTCGACGAGGGCTGTGGCATGGAGAGTCTGCGCTCCTTCATGCTTGTGACCTCTGTGCGCGACTGCTGTGCCGACTCCGATTTTATTTTCACCCCCGACGATGTGGAAACCAATATGGATTCCTCTGAAACCGTCATTGAAAACGGTTTTTACATGATGTTCCGCAAGGCAGAGGACCGCACCAAGGCCATCTCTATTGTCAACTCCTCTGGCTCTATCAAGTCCTATCAGGCACACGACCTCCAGTTCATCGAGCCTGAAGAACCCGTGGAACAGCCCATGCAGGAGGACCCCGAGATTGTGGTGGACAACACCGCTGTCAGTATCCCTGCCCAACAGTCCGCCACGGTACAGCACCCCAAGGAGAGCCTCATCAGCGTCAATCTGAGCAAACTCGAACAGCTGACCGCCGTGGTCGGTGAAATTGTCATTACAGAGTCCATGGTTACTTCCTCCCCCGACCTAAACGGTCTGGCACTGGATAACTTCCAGAAGTCCGCCCGTCAGCTCCGCAAGCTGACCGACGAGTTGCAGGATGTCGCCATGTCCCTGCGCATGGTCCCCATCTCTGGCACTTTCCAGAAGATGAACCGTATCGTGCGCGATATGAGCAAGAAGCTCGGCAAGCGCGCCAAGCTCACGTTGGTCGGTGAAAATACCGAAGTGGATAAGACCATCGTGGACAGTCTGGGCGACCCCTTGATGCACATTGTCCGTAACTCGATGGACCACGGTTTGGAGGACAACGAGGCCGACCGCATTGCCGCTGGCAAAGACCCCGTCGGCGAAGTGATTCTCACTGCACGCGATACTGGTAGTGAGGTTATCATCGAAATCAAGGACGACGGCAAGGGTGTCAACTATGATAATGTCCTGAAGAAGGCCATCAAGAACGGTCTGGCCAGTCCCGATGTGGAATATTCCCATCGCGAGATTCTGAACTTCCTGCTCATGCCTGGTTTCTCCACCAACAATCAGGTCACGGAGTTCTCTGGCCGTGGTGTCGGCATGGATGTTGTCAAGAGAAATATCGAGGAAGTCGGCGGTACCGTGTCCCTGTCCAGTGAGCCTGGCAAGGGTATGACGACCACGCTGAAGATTCCTCTGACCATGGCTATCATGGACGGCATGGAGGTTTCCGTCGGCGATTCTATCTTCACCATTCCTATCAACAATATCCGCCAGAGTTTTAAAGTTTCCGCTGGCGATGTCATCTACGATTCCACCAACCGCGAGGTTATCAGCTGTCTGAACAACTTCTACCCCATCATCCGTGCCAAAGAACTATATCAGCTCCAGAGTGGCCACGACAATATTGAGGACGGCATCCTGCTCTGGTTGGAGTCTGGCGAATGTTCCTACTGCCTGTTTGTTGACGACCTTCTCGGTGAGCAGCAGGTCGTGGTCAAGCAGTTGCCCAGCTATGTCAACAGCTATAACATCAAACGCTACGGTATCAACGGTTGCACCCTGTTGGGTGACGGTAGCATCAGCATCATTCTGGATGTGGCTAACCTGTACGCATCCACCCAAGAAATGTAACACAAAGGAGGAACACCGATGAGTGTCAATGTGAATGAAGACCTTATGTTCGCAACCGAGGACCAGATGGAAGCGGTATTCGGTGTCCAGACCGAGGACATTGTTGATACCGAAAAATATCTCATCTTCGTAACCGACAACCTCAAATTCGGCATCAATGCCAACTCTGTGGTTGAGATTATCACCAACTATTCCATCACTTTTCTGCCCATGTTGCCCGATTTTGTGCGTGGTATCGTGAACCTGCGCGGTGATATGATTCCCATTCTCGATATCCGTCTGCGCCTTGGCAAGCCCTCCAAAGAGGACTGCCTTGTCATCGTCTTGAATGTGGGCGGTATCCAACTGGGTATTCTGGTGGACTCCGTGGACCAGATGTTAGATATCCCCAAGGAGGATATCCTGCCCACCCCCGTCAACCACACCCAGAAGCTCGTCAACGGCATGGTTTCTCTGCCCGATGGTTCCGGCACCATGATGGTGCTGGACTGCGAGGAGTTGTTGCCCCATGACTGATACCTCCGTGCAGGGAAGCGTATTTTCTCCTATGACGATTTCGGATGCCGATTTTCGTAAACTGGTCCACTTTGTCCGTTCAAACTACGGCATCGACCTCTCGCAGAAGCGTCAACTCATCACAGGCCGTCTGTCTGTCACCATCAAACAGCTCGGTTATAAGAACTTTTCAGAATTTGTTGACCATGTATTGCAGACGAGGGACGAGAAAGAAATCACGCTTCTCCTCAACAAACTCACGACCAACTATACCTTCTTCATGCGCGAACAGGACCATCTGGACTATTTCAGCCAGAAGATTATCCCCGATATCGTCCGCCGTCACGAGCGCGACAAATCTCTGGCGATTTGGAGTGCAGGTTGTTCCTCTGGCGAGGAGCCGTACAATATCTCCATGTACCTGCTCGACTATCTGGGTGCACAGGCGAGCCAGTGGGATACCCGTATTTTGGCCACCGACATCTCGGCGCAGGCATTAAATACTGCCCGTCAGGGCATCTACGAACTGCCCGATACCATCCCTGCCGAATGGCGACGCAAGTATTTCACCGATTTGAAAAACGGTCGCCACGCCATCGCCCCAGCTATTAAAAACAATGTCATTTTCCAAACTTTTAATCTCATGGACCCCATTCGCTTCCGCCGTAAATTCGATGTAATTTTCTGCCGAAATGTGATGATTTATTTCGACCAACCCACCAAGGATTCGCTTGTCCAGCGGTTCTATGAGGCAACCAACCCAGGCGGGTATCTTCTCATCAGCTACTCGGAGAATCTCAGTCCCAATACGCCTTACCGCAGACTGGCTCCGGCTACCTTCCAAAAATAAGGAAAGGGTGTGTATCCCGCTATGCTTCTCACTCCCGGCAAAAAAATTCGTGTCATGGTCGTGGACGACTCGATTCTGGCGCGCAGTCTGCTCATCAAGGGTCTGTCCTCGCACCCCAATATCGAAGTTGTCGGCTATGCCATCAACACAACCGACGCAAAGAATAAATTTTCTAAGCTCAACCCCGATGTGATGACGATGGATGTGGAAATGCCAGGCATGGACGGCATCAGTTTCCTCAAGCAGTTCCTGCCCGAGCATCCTGTCCCTGTCATTCTCGTCTCCTCGCTCAACCTCAAAGTATTTGACGCACTCTCCGCTGGTGCGGTTGACTTCGTCCGTAAGCCTGAGAAAGAGGCGCAGGATATCTTCATCGAAACCCTCAAGCAGAAGGTCATTGCTGCCGCTTCCGCCAAGGTCAGACCCCCTCGCCCCACTTCTACCGCTGTCACCACGGCCAGTACCGCCTCCGCAAGGGTAAGCTCCATTCTCTCTGGTGGTGCGACCGCTCTGGGCGCGCAATCCTCTCTGGACAATGTCATCATCGGTCTGGGTGCTTCCACTGGCGGAACGGAAGCGACATTGGAAGTAATGAAACATCTTCCTGCCGATATCCCTGGCATGGTCATCGTACAGCATATGCCCCCAGGATTCACCGCCATGTATGCAGAGCGTCTAAACCGCCTGTGTAAAATGGAGGTGCGTGAGGCGAAGAACGGCGACGAAATCCGTCGCGGTTTGGCTCTGGTGGCTCCTGCCGACTTCCAAGCCAAGGTGGTACGCAGTGGCAACCGCTATACCCTCTCCTGCGTCCATGCGGAAAAGGTCAGCGGACACCGCCCCTCTGTCGATGTACTGTTCCGTTCGATGGCGGAGAATGTCAACTGTAAGATGGTCGGCATTATCCTCACTGGCATGGGACAGGACGGTGCCGATGGTCTGTTGTCTATGCGTAGACGCGGTGCCTTCACCATCGGACAGGACGAGGAAACCTCTGTCGTCTACGGTATGCCCATGGTGGCACATAAACTTGGTGCCGTTGTCACCCAAGCCCCCATCGACAATGTCGCCCAAGTCCTGCTCCGCCATCTGAAAACCCTCGCTTAACCAGTTCAACTTTATTCCTCGGGTGCGTTGCTTTTTTGCAACGCACCCTTATTTTTTATGCCTATTTGCCGATATTAAATGTGACATCTTATATGCAAATTTCTTCAAGTAAGGATGTGAGATAAATGAGGACTTCATCCAGAACCAATATCATGTCCCAAGTCGGGCGTTCTCAGCGGTATTATCCGACTGTCACCGAACGGGATATTGCTTCTCCGACCGTTTCCAATGAAAACGGCAACTATGACAGTGTTACCTTATCCACTTCCCCCGATGATACGAGCCGATTCTACAAGGACTTGGTCGGTCGTTTATCTCAGGAAGTGCGTACCACCACTACGACAGGTGATATTAAAGCTCTGCGCCAGCAGGTGGCCAGTGGAACTTACCAACCAGATGCCGCCTCCATCGCCGCGCGGATGCTCTTTCTCGGGGAGGGTTTGTAAATGGAAGCCCTACTGACCGTATTAGAAACACTCATCGACCACCTCCGTCAACTCACCGACTTGGCAAAGCGCAAGACGCTGGCCGTCCGCAAGAGTGATTTGACCACATTGAATCAGATTCTCAAGGAGGAACAGGCGCAGTCGTTGGCTCTGCGCGGTCTGGAGCAGAAGCGTACGACCCTGCTCCGCCAGTTGGGGTTGGACAATATTCCTTTGACGGCACTCCCCACCCATATGCCCATCGACCTGCAACAGCGGACACGGGAAATCGCGGAAACGCTCCGCCATGAATTTGCTATTTACAACAGTGCCGCCGAGGTTGCGCGCAACACACTGGAGTGCAATCTCCACGAGGTTGAAAAATTTCTCGCCGCAGCTGGCGCCGTCTCCGATGCTGGCACTGGCTACCGCCGTAATGACGGCGATGTAGATGCCCCCCCAAAGCTGAAAGCTGATTTTCGCGCATGACGCGCATCTCTTTTTTGAACGACTAAGGAGCGTGAAGTATGAGTTTTATTGGAACTTTTGGAATGTTTACCACGGTTCGTATGGGTATTTACACCTCCCAACAGGGGTTGAACCTCACTGGTAACAACATTGCCAATATCAACACGCAGGGTTACTCCCGTCAGACATTGGACATCAGAAGCATGGCTGGCAACGGTATGGACCGCTACGCCAGCACTGGTGTGCGTATCGGCCACGGTGCCTATGCATCGGGTATCTCCCAACTGCGTGACCCCTATCTGGACATTCGTTACCGCACCGAATCTGCCAGTGTGGGATATATGGACACCAAGCTGTCCCATTTGAATGACATCGCCGCCATTCTGGATGAAATCGGCGACGGCAAGGACCAGAACGGTATCATCGGCGCACAGCTCTCCGAGTTCAGTGCTGCCCTGCAAAACCTCAGCGAATACACGGGACAGGGTGAGTTTGATACCCAGGTGCGTTCCTCTGCAACCACACTGGTAAAGCTGTTCAACTCCTATGCAAGCCAGTTGGAAAAAGTGGAAACGAACGCTGTTAAGCTGTTCAACGACGACCTCACCGTAGTCAACGAAACGCTGAACAATATTCGTGACCTCAACGACCAGATACGCAAGTGCGATATCCACGGTTCCCCTGCCTTGGAAATGCGCGACGAGCGCAATCGTCTAATTGACAAACTCTCCCAGTACATCAAGATTGATGTGGAATATACCAACGAAAATATCGGTCCTGCTACCGATGTCGAGAAGCTGTCCATCAAGATTGCCAGCACCCATCCTGCCCAGTATCTCATTGAGGGCATCTACGGCACCCAGCTCAAGCAGTCGGATTTGAACCCCGAATACAACCCCGACGACCCCGAGAGCAAGCCCTATCTGGACAAAGACGGCAACCCCACCGATGTCAGCAATTTTGACCTCTACATGACTGCGCTGAAAGACAGCAGTGGTAATCTCAAGACTGATTACCTCAGCGTATCCACCGAGCCTGTTGTCGCTGGTATGTCCGTCACGGCTGTCAACGGCCAGACCTATTATCTGGACTCCATCATCTCCAACATGGCCGAAATTGATGATAAAGTTTCTTGGCGTTCCGAGCCAGACGAGAAGGGCTATCAGACCCAGTATCTTCTGCGTAAAGTGACCAGCGAAACCCCTGAGGGTACCAGAGCCGAGTATGTCATCACCGCTACCCAAGTACAGGTGTCTATCGACATCCAGTTGCAGGACAATTCCCTCTACGGTGCATTGCAGGCCTCCCGTGAATTTTTGACCGAGTCTGGTGAGTTCGCCACCACCGACTATATCAATACAGTCGATACCAACGCCGCCACCAAGCGCGGTGTGCGCTACTATAAGAACGCACTGGATTTGTTGGCAAAGAAATTTGCTGATTCCATGAACAAGGCCAACACCGGCTACCGCTACACCTTCGACCACGATGCTAAGAAGTACTACTATGTGGACAGCGAGGGGAAACCCATCCCCA
>JAZRID010000067.1:0-1714 GCA_045645125.1 Oscillospiraceae bacterium
GGCAAGCTGCAGAGCAAGGTCATTGATGTGAAGCAGTACGTCTACGACGACAACGTGGATGTGTCTGATAAGAGCGTGGTGGTGGACTGGTACTACAAGCGCAAGTCCCCTAGCGGTAAGACGATTTTACACCTGTGCAAGTTCGTAGGTGGTGAGATTCTTTTTGCCAGTGAGAACGACCCAAGATACGCCGATATTGGTATCTATAACCACGGTGAGTACCCTGTGACGCTGGATGTGCTGTTCCCAGAGGAGGGCACACCGACTGGTTTTGGCTATATCGCCATCATGAAGTCGCCACAGATGTATATTGACAAACTCGGTCAAGCGATTCTGGAGAATACCGTTATGTCAGCCCGCCCGCGCTGGTTTGGCAAGAAGTCGGTGGGTATCAACAAGGAGCAGTACCTTGATTGGAACGAGCCGATTGTGGATGTGGAGGGCGATATCAGCGACGAGAGGCTTGTGCCGATTACGGTCAATCCCATCAACGGTGCCGTGCTGAATGTCCTCCAGATGAAGATTGACGAGTTGAAGGAAACCAGCTCCAACCGCGATGTATCGCAGGGCAGTTCCTCTGGTGGTGTTACCGCTGCTGCTGCCATTGCCGCACTACAGGAGGCAGGCAATAAGACCAGCCGTGACATGATTACCAGCGCATACCGTAGCTTTACCAAGGAGTGCTATCTTGCTATCGAGCTGATGCGACAGTTCTACACCGAGAAGCGTAGCTTCCGTATTACTGGCGATACTGGGCAGTATCAGTTTGTCCAGTACAGCAATGCGAATCTCAAAGGGCAACCGATTCCGCCCGCCTACGCGGGACAGGAACAGGAACCAGGCTACACGCCTGCCATGCGCAGACCTGTGTTTGATGTCGTGATTAAGCCCCAAAAGCGCAGTCCTTACTCCAAAATGGCGCAGAACGAGCTTGCCAAAGAGCTGTACCAGTTGGGTGTGTTCAATCCGCAGATGGCAGAGCAAAGCCTTACCCTCCTTGACATGATGGATTTTGACGGTCTGGAAAAGGTCAGGGAGAAGGTACAGCAGGGACAGACACTCCTCAATATGCTTCAGCAGATGCAACAGACTATGGTGAATATGGCTACGGTTATCTACCAAAAAACGGGACACGATGTTCTAGGGCAGTTCGGTGGCACGCAGGCAGGCACACAACCCGCGCCCATAGCTCTCAAGGGGGAGAGCATGGGCAAAGCACAGAAAGTCGCACAGACGGAGAACATGACATCCTATGGCGAAAAACTGGCGAAACACGCCAAGCCTGACATGAACAATCCATGATTCGCGTTACTTATGCCGAGGATAGCGGTAAGTATGCGCTATCCGTAGACGGTCACGCAGGGTACGCCGAACATGGACAGGACATTATATGTGCCGCCTGTTCGGGAATCACCTTCGCACTGTTGGCTTATCTGGAGGAGAACCAGAAACACATTACGGATGTACAGGAGCAGATTGTGGAGAGCGGTAGGTTCTGCATCGTCTGCAAGGGTGCAGAGAGCATAGAAACAGCGTTTCACATGGCACTGCTGGGGCTGAAAAAAATCAGTTCCCTATATCCAGACCATGTGACGATTACATATTCTGGGATTGCCAGTGACTCACGGGAATAGACCGCGAGAAAGGAGCATGGAGTCATGCAGAAAATGAAACGGTTCACTGTTGACCTGCAACTGTTCAACAGCGCAACAGG
>JAZRID010000068.1:0-2125 GCA_045645125.1 Oscillospiraceae bacterium
TGGGAATCGAACCCACATAAAACCTTGCGCCGCATATTGCCCGTCTTTTAAAGGCGCGGGCTTCCTGTTAATACTTTCGATAAAATGCGTATGCGTCGTGCTTGCGCTCGTCGTCCGTACGGAGCGGGTCGTATACCACCAACGGCGGTGCCTGTTTCGGTCTGGGTGCAATGGGGTTCTCCATGCACACATACCGCAGTTCGTCATAGATGTGATCCTCCCCGTCTGTGTCGATGTCCTCCACATTCCGCTCGTCGTATACCAGATTGGGAACCGTGCGGATGAAGTGACGACAGGTATCGAACACATACAGCATCGGCACACCGTTGTCGTCGAATGACAAGCGGTGATGCACCTGCATTTTGCCGTCGATGCGGTCGTTGATGCCCTTGTCGAAGTAGACACGCTCCCGCTCCATCAGGTCGCCAATGCTCTCCGAGCCCTGACTGCCCCAAATGGCAGGGTCCCCAATGCGCATAATCTGTCTGCCTCTGAGGTTGGGGTCCTCCCGTTCCATGCGTTTGATTTCTCGTGCCACATAGGTCGGCTCCATCTTCACGCCTTGATTGGGTGTCCCTGCACAACCGTAATACTCGCGGATACGGTACAGTCGTCTGTCATGGTCAACCGCGTACCAACCAACGGCGAACGGTCTGGAATAGCCCCAGTCCATGCTACACCAGATTCTCCAACTGTCGGGAATCTTAAATGGGCTTATCACATGGGTGTTGACACGGTCGGCATAGTGGTCACTGTCATTGCGCCACTCAGTAAATACCTGCCCTGCGAATGTGTCCCAATCTCCGTACAGGAGGGCATTGCGCTCCTGCTCTGGCATAGATGCAAGTCGTGTGATGTATTCAGGGTCGTTCTCTAGCAGTATCTTATTATCAAATACCGAGGACGGGACAAAGATGCGCGACTTATACCGCGTTTCCTCTCTGCCGTCTGGGTATCTGATTTTGACCTGCTCCCAGATCGTTTCCATGGGCTTTCCTGCTGTGATGAACCGTTCCTTTACCCATCCATGCCCCACGCCGCCTGGGTTTGCCTGCGCTCTCATGTAGCAGCGCGTTCCTGGTCCGTTGGGTCGGTTGCGGGAGAACATATAGCTGTATTCCTCCCAGAGGAACTGTGTCAGCTCGTCAAAGTCGATGAAGTCATACCGCTTACCCTGATAGTTGGTGCGGTCTTTGGTGTGTTGCATGGAGCCGAAGAATATCTTCGCACCGCTTGGGAATGTCCAGACATGCTTCTGGTCGTTGTACTTGGCTTTAGGGAATACTGCCTTGTATATCTCATAGGAGCGGTCCATAAGCTCTGTGAGTTGTGGATAAGTCTTACGCAGAATCAAACCGCGGTAATACGGAATCTCCACCTGACGCAACGCTTCCGCCAGCGCACAGTCGCTCTTACCACCGCCTGCCGCGCCACCGTATAGTGCTTCATCCTCAAAACGCTCCATCAGTGCCCTTTGTCGCGGTTGCGGTGTCCATATCGTCCTAGCCATCGCCCTTCACCTCATCAGGAGGCGTGGACTTCTGCATTACAGCAGGCAACTCCACGATACCAGTGCCGCCATCGTCCTCATTGATAGTAGGTTCAGGCCTGTACCGCCACTTGTCTGGTCTGCGATTGGCAAGCCAAAACATCATACTTGTAGGGTCAGGGGGCATCTGCTTGACCGTGCGGCTGACGCATATTTCTTTTTCCTCCAATGTATCCTTGTTCACAAATGTCTTGTAGACGCGCTCCTCGTACTCGTAGCCGCAGGACCTTTTGTACATTGCCGCTTCCACATTGTCGTCGGGGACTTCTACCGCTTTTCTGAAACAATCCGATAAATCCACATACGGTTCCTCACCTTTGTCCCCTTTTGCCAGATACGCCTTGAAAGTGGATGCTGCCAGATGAAGTTTATCTGCAATCTCTGTCTGTGAGGCTCCGTTCTGCGCCCATTTGGTAATCCTGTCCAGATAAGGAGCCACATGACTGGTATATTTGTTTTTCGGTCCGAGTGCCATGCTCTCCCCTCCCTCTGAATATGCCAAAAGGCGCAGGGGAAAGGCTTTCGCCAACCCTTGCGCCTATATTGTATCGCACCAATAGTCCCTTAGTTGGAACT
>JAZRID010000069.1:0-2289 GCA_045645125.1 Oscillospiraceae bacterium
GTTGCTCTGGGTGTCGGCTATGGTATGGGTGCCAACACCGGCATTCTGAACTTTGCTCCCGAGGCTGTCAAGCTGATCTTCGGTGGTTCCGGTATCGTTCCTGCAGCTGTGGTCGCTATCCTGCTGAACATCCTGCTGCCCAAGGAAAAGACCGAAAACTAACTATTCCGTCAGTTTAAATACCTGCTGTTCTTACTGAACAGCAGGTATTTTTCAGTGTAGCTGAACAATACCGTTACCAGTTACTTAAATTGCTAAATTCGGCGAGGGATTACGGCTCGCTAAGGAGAAACTTGGCGAAAAAAATATCTACTATATGAACCCGTCGTTTGATAAGTAAAAAATACAGCAGGAGATGCACTACTTGGCCATCTCCTGCTCTTTCTGTTCTATTGTACAGAACTGTGTTCGACAGTACAGCCTTGGATTTTAGATTCAGATGTTGTGTGTTTACAGTCGCTCTTTTGCTTGGATTTTGTAAATCATCTGCGTCACGCCTTCCAATAATGGAAAGTATATTACCCTGTCAGATATTTGAGAAAAACCATTGATATTAGGAGGATACCCCAAGGCATCCCCCTCTCTGTTTATTACCATCCTGATGAGAGCGATTGCATTACAAAAGAAAAATCAGGGGAATATAGATTTTTGATATATTGCTGTAATTCACAGCTACAATATGTCCGCAAAATCACCGTGGAATTGTTCCTGCGAATATGGTATAATTCTGGTGTTGACTATACAATATTAGGAGGAAACAACTATGCTTACCATGGAGCGCGCGAAGGAATTGCTGAGCACCACGACCACGGAGGAACACCTTTTCCTGCACGCAAAAAATGTTATGACCGCTATGGGCGGTCTGGCGCAACATTTTGGAGAAGATGTGCAACATTGGATGGCGATTGGCTATCTGCATGACTACGACTACCAACAGCATCCAGAAGAACATTTACAACACACCGCACAGCCATTGCAGGATGCTGGACTGACGGACGAGGAAATCCGCGCCATTCTCGCTCACGGCTACAGTGTTGTCAACGATGTGGAACCTGTGACAAATCTGGAAAAATCCCTCTTTGCCGTAGACGAGCTAACGGGAATCATTCAGGCGGCAGCTAGAATGCGTCCTGCGGGCATCACCGATATGGAGGTGTCCAGCTTTATGAAGAAGTTTAAGGATAAGAAATTTGCCGCCAAGTGCAACCGCGATTTGATTCGTCGTGGCTGTGAAATGCTTGGCATGGAGGTAAAAGATGTTGCCTCCATCTGCATCGAGGCTATGAAGGAGAATGCACAGGAATTACAGCTGGCGGCAAAGTAAGCGATTTGATTGGCGTTGGGTCAGCGGTCAGTGTTTACGGTGTTCTAATCTATGTGGGTGATACGCTTCAGCAACGGTTATACGGAACCTGCGATGGCGATTATCTGCTTTGTCCGACTGCGAAAAACATTCGCTGTTACTGAATAACGCAACACCGTCCACCAGTCTATACGACCAGCGGACGGTGTGTTCTTTAGGGATATTGTTTAGGGTACAGGATTTGTCCAATATTCACGGTTATAGATGTCGGTAAACTGATAGGTCAGATTCGCAGCGTCTGCATTGATATACACATCGCTGACATAGAGTTCATCCTCAACTACCAGTGGTTCACCAAGCATATAGCTGTCCACATATTCGCCGTCGTATGTATAGTAGTCGCACACAAAATTGATAATATCGCCTGGCATCACGGTATCCATCGTCTTTGCCACCGTGTCGGTTTCCCCTTCCTCATAAACCCGTCGGACACCCACGATACTGCCGTTGGGGTCTTCATTGGTGAATACGACCACCAGCTCTGCCCTCTCACCGTTGTACAGCACAGGAATGCGTCCAGTGATACTGTAGTTTTCACCAGATTCTACCGTGTACTCGTGGTAATAGGCAACTGGCTGTTCATTGACCGCAATCCAAGTCATCTCATCGGGGGCCAACAGGTTGCCAGCGGAATCGAACTCGTAAACGGTATCCAGTCCCAAGTCAATGTATCCCGCTCCGTCATCATAGAACATATTGGCGCGGAGGGTCTGCACCAACGCCCACTGTTTTTCTGGCAGGGCAATGTAGGCACCGTTATCCCCGTATTTCCAAGTCAGCAGACTGCCGTCAAAGTTGTTGTCCGCAATGTAGGCCGCCATGTCATCCGCGCTCAGTGCGCGGTCGGAAAGGAAGTCTGTATTCAGGCCACTCAGACCTGCAATACTGCCCACTTCGCCGCCTAAGAACTGGCTCAAAAGCTGTCC
>JAZRID010000070.1:0-6096 GCA_045645125.1 Oscillospiraceae bacterium
GCCTTGGCAATCGAAACAATGTCGGTGACATTGGGGGATAGTTTCATATAAACAGGCTTGGTGGTGACGGCCTTGACCGCCTTGGTCACTTCAGCGGCGGCCTTGGGGTCCACACCGAAGCTCATACCGCCGTTGTGGACATTGGGGCAGGAGATATTGACCTCCAACCAGCCGACCTGCTCCTCTTTGTCGAGTTTCTCGCAGGTGTAGGCGTAGTCCTCGATGGAGAACCCACTGACATTTGCCATGACAGGTTTGTGGGAACACTGCTTCAGCTTGGGCAGTTCCTCGGCAATAACTTTCTCTACACCGGGGTTTTGCAGACCGACTGCGTTAATCATACCGGCAGTACACTCCGCAATACGGGGGGTGGGGTTGCCGAAGCGTGCCTCCCTTGTCGTACCCTTAAAGGAGAAAGTACCCAGAGAGTTGATGTCATACAGTTCGGCATACTCATAGCCGTAGCCAAATGTGCCACTGGCAGGGATGATGGGGTTGTCCAGTTCGATGCCAGAGAGCGTAACCTTTGTGCTTACCATATAATCTCCTCCTTTTCGAGAACAGGGCCGTCCTTACAGATGCGCTTATTGCCGTACTTGGTTTCACAGCTACATCCCATACACGCACCGAAGCCACAACCCATGCGCTCCTCAAAGCTGAGCAGACCGCTGGTGTTGGTGGTGTTGTAGACCGCCTTGAGCATCGGCTCAGGGCCACAAGTGCAGAAGTAGTCGTAAGTTTCGGGCAGGGCGTTGGTCACGAAGCCCTTCACACCGTGGCTACCGTCCACCGTAGTGACAATGGTTTCAATACCTAGTGCCTTGAACTTCTCCTCATAGAATAGTTCTTCGCTCTTGTTAAA
This sequence comes from Oscillospiraceae bacterium, assembly GCA_045645125.1. Taxonomy (GTDB): domain Bacteria; phylum Bacillota; class Clostridia; order Oscillospirales; family Oscillospiraceae; genus Pelethomonas. Next base: position 863 of record JAZRID010000070.1, read on the forward strand.
GCCGAGAATGGCGACGGGCTTTTTGCCTGCGGCGAGGAGAGCCTTGGCCAGTCCGTACATCGGCGGCACGCCGACACCGCCACCGATAACCAGTGTGGTATCGCCGCACTTGCTGACATCAAAGCCGTTGCCGAGGCCGGTGAGGACATCCAACTGGTCGCCCTCGCCCATTTTGCTCATCTGGGTCGTGCCCTTGCCGACCACTTTATAAATAATGGTGATGCTCTCGCTGTCCCAGTCGCATACGGAGATGGGACGGCGCAGGAACAGACCATCCAGTTTAATGTTGATAAACTGACCGGGTGCGGTAATCGCACTGGTATCGCCTAAAAGACGCATTTCAAAGACATCCGCGGTCAATGCGCGGTTGCTCGCAATGGTATACATTCCCTGTTTCATTGCTGTTCCTCCTGCCAGACAATTTTTCCGCCAATCATGGTCAAGGTGCAGACACCCTGCAAAGTCATTCCCGTGAACGGGCTGGCTTTGCCCATGGACAAAAAGGTGGCGGGGTCAACGGTAAAGGTGCGGTCGAGGTCGAACACCGTGAGGTCTGCGACTTCACCCTCTTTCAGTTCCGTACCGTAACCGAAACGGCGCATGGCGTTGTCGTGCAACAGTTCGACCAGACGCGCCAGTGTAATCGCGTTGGTTTTGACCAGATGGGTATAGCACACGGGGAAGGCGGTTTCGATACCGACGACACCCATTGCGCTTTTTTCCAGTCCCCTACCCTTTTCCTCTGCACTGTGGGGGGCATGGTCGGTAGCAATCATGTCGATAGTGCCATCTTGGATACCCTCGATGAGTGCCAGACGGTCCGCCTCGGAACGGATGGGGGGGTTCATCTTAAACCGTGCATCCTCCTGCAAATCCATGTCGTTGAACACCAGATAGTGTGGCCCGACTTCGCAGGTGACATTCATACCGCGCGCCTTTGCCTCGCGGATGAGCTGGACACTCTCCTTGGTGGAGATATGGCAGACATGGTATGCACAGCCAGTTTCCTCGACCAGTTGCAGGTCGCGCTGGATGGGGCCCCACTCACTCTCGGAGCAGATACCGCGGTGGCCGTGCAGTTTGGCATACTCGCCATCGTGGATATAACCGCCGTGCAGGAGGGCATTGTCCTCGCAGTGGGCGGAGATAATCTTGCCGAGTTCCTTGGCGCGCACCATTGCCTGTCGCATCATATCCTCGCTCTGGACACCCTTGCCGTCGTCGGAGAAGCCAGCGACATCGGCGGCCATAGCTTCGAGGTCGGCCATTCGCTCGCCGTTCTCGCCCACGGTGATAGCACCAAAGGGGTGGACATGGATGCAGGCATCCTGTGCAATGAGGCGAAGCTGTTCGTCCAGATGCGCCCGACTGTCTGGGACAGGGTTGAGATTCGGCATGGGGCAGACATGGGCATATCCACCGTGCGCGGCGGCCAGTGTGCCAGTGCGGATGGTTTCTTTATAAGAAAAACCCGGCTCTCGAAGATGAACATGAACATCAACGAAACCGGGGAAAACAGCGGCATAATGGCAATCAATGACAGAAGCACCGGGGGTAGGCTCCACATCCCGGCTGATGGAAATGATGCGTCCGTCACGAACGGAGATATCCGCCGCAACCAAAGAGCCATCTTGATAAACGCGGGCATTTTTCAAAAGATAATCCACAGTAATTCTCCTTCCTCGCTTCTTTCGTATCGACTTATTATACAAGAGCAGGTACACCCTTGTCAACGATTTTTCTAAATTCCCGTTCCGATACAAAAGGACAAGAAAAACAGAAAAATGCCCCTTGCATAACAGAAAAGGTCTGCTATAATGGTAGTGACGATAGTATCCTGACAGAGGAGTGATTTTTTCGTGGGTAGCAAGTGTATCGTAATTTTTTTAACGGAGGATACCGCCCCAACTTATGACGGTAAGCCGCTGATGCTACAAAATGTACTGTTCTGCCCTGTGTTGAACTGGTGTATGCGGGCGTGGATGGAGAAAGGCATCGAGCGGTTTTTTATTGTATGTGACAGCGAGCATCACGACGATGTGATGGCCGCCTGTCCTCCCGAGGCGATTGTTGCCGTCGGAACGGAGGATACTTACCAGAGCGATTTGGAAGAATTTGCCGCACACTGCTGGGTGGAGGAAGTCCACGAGGCGGTGCTTCCCTTGGGCAGTATGATGCTGTCCTTCCGTACGATTGAGGATTTGGCGCGTCTGCAACAGGCGGCTAAAGAAAATATTGCCTTTTATCACCAGCGTACACGGGTCAACATTCTTGACCCCGACCACACTTATATCGACCCGCGTGTGACCATCGCACCGGGCACGACCATTCTCCCCGGTACGATTCTCAAGGGTAACACCGTGATTGGCGAGAACTGTGAGATTGGACCTAACGCCGTCATTACCGACTGTATCATCGGTAACGGCACGGTGGTCAATGCCTCGCAGGTGACAGAGAGCTTCCTCGGCAACGAGGTCCATGTCGGGCCGTATGCCCATATTCGTCCCAAGTGCGAAGTGGGGGACGGCTGTAAAATCGGTGCCTTTGTCGAGATTAAGAATGCAGTCTTTGGAGAGAATACAAAGTTGAGCCATCTCACCTATGTGGGCGACAGTGATGTGGGCAGTCGCGTCAATTTCGGCTGTGGCACTATCACCTCCAACTACGACGGTTATAAAAAATTCCGTACCGTCATCGAGGACGATGTTTTTGTCGGCTGTAACACCAACCTTGTACCGCCTGTGACGGTGGGCAGAGGAGCCTATATCGCTGCTGGCACGACGGTCACGAAGAATGTCGAGGCGGATGCCTTGGCAATCGGCAGAGTGCGCCAAGAGGTCAAACCCAACTGGGCACGGCGGAAACGCGAACTAAACAAGAAGAAATAAGTAACGGCACTGCCGATACGATATATTTTGATATAGCATCAGATAAAACTCTGCGGTTTACCGCGGAAGAATAAAGAAAAGAGGGTATTGGAAATGATTTCTCACGGTAAGGACATGAAGGTTTTCACCGGCAATGCCAACCCCGGTTTGGCAAAGGACATTTGTAATTTGATTGGTATTCAGCTGGGCAATGCTGAAATTGGTCACTTTGCAGATGGCGAGGTTTCCGCTTCTATCTACGAGTCTGTGCGTGGCTCCGATGTGTTCATCGTGCAGTCCACCAGCAATCCCGTCAATGACAACCTGATGGAGTTGCTCATTATGATTGATGCGATGCGCCGCGCTAGTGCTGGTCGTATCACCGCTGTTATCCCCTACTTTGGCTATGCCCGTCAGGACCGCAAGACCAAGGCACGCGACCCCATCTCCTCCAAGCTGGTGGCAAACATGATTACCGCCGCTGGTGCAGACCGTGTGCTGACCATGGACCTCCATGCAGCACAGATTCAGGGCTTCTTTGATATCCCCATGGATAACCTGTACGGCAACCCCATCTTCGTGGACTACTATGCCAAGAAGTTTGGTGAGAAGTGCGAGGATATGGTCGTGGTTTCCCCCGATGTCGGCTCTGTTGCCCGCGCTCGCGCTTTCGCACAGAAGTTGCACATGAATCTGGCTATCGTCGATAAGCGTCGCCAGAAGGCTAACCAGTGCGAGGTTATGAATGTTATCGGTGATGTTGAGGGCAAGGATTGCATCCTGTTCGACGACATGGTCGATACCGCAGGTTCTCTGTGCAACGCTGCCAAGGCTCTGGTCGAGGTCGGTGGTGCAAAGAACATCTACGCTTGCGCTTCCCACGGTGTTCTCTCTGGTCCTGCTATCCAGCGCATCAATGACAGCGTCATCACCGAGCTGGCATTCCTGGATACCATCACCCCTGTTGCTTCCGATAAGAGCGAGAAGATTAAGTATCTGACCGTCGCTCCTATGTTCGCAGAAGCTATCGAGCGTATCTATCAGGAGATTTCCGTTTCTAAGCTGTGGGTGTGATACCACAACGCGCATTTTCACACAGAAGACAAAAAGAAGGGGGCGGAGCCATTCCGCCCTCTTTACTTCATTAAAAGGAGTAATACTATGGCATTGTTCAAATCTTCTGGCGGTATTAGTTGGTTGATTGTCTGTCTGGGCAATCCCGGCAAGCAGTACGAGAACACGCGCCACAACATCGGCTTTATGACCGCTGACGAGTTGGAGCGGCGCGACGGAACCAAGGTCAACAAGCTGAAATACCGTGCGCTGACAGCAGAGATGAAGCTCGGCGGCGAGCGCGTACTGGTGATGAAACCCCAGACCTACATGAACCTGTCTGGTGAGGCGGTGAAGTTGGCTGGTGCGTTCTACAAAATTCCCCCTGAGCGCGTGTTGGTCATTTCCGACGATGTATCCTTGCCCTTGGGCAAACTGCGTATCCGTGCCAACGGCAGTGCAGGTGGCCACAACGGCTTGAAAAACATCATCCAGCACCTTGGCACGGATGCTTTCCCCCGTATCAAGATTGGTGTCGGCGCACCGAACCACCCCGAACACGAGATGGTCGACTGGGTTATTGGGAACTTCACCCCTGCGGAAAAGAAAGTGGTCAGTGAAGCGGTAGCGCGTGCGGCGGATGCGGCGGCGTGTCTGATTGAAAAGGGTGTCAACGAGGCGCAGAATAAGTTTAATTAACAGGTAACACCTTGTATTTTCTTGCAAGAAACAGTTGATTTTTGTTAAAAAATAGACAATATCGGCAAAAGATAGGCGAATATTTCCAATATTTTTAGAATTCTATCCAAAAAATTTATACTATTTTTGCACAAATTGGATGAAATTTCCAATTTCACCAAAACACTGCTTGAATTTAGCGTGCAAATGAGGTAAAGTAGTCCTATACCGAATTGTTTGGCATATCGTATCTGTGTGCAAACAGTCTTTCTGTTCGCAGGAAGAAATAAAGTAAGGAGGAGAATTTTATGGAAACGAAACGCGCACAATGGGGTTCGACATTCGGCTTTTTGATGGCCGCTGTCGGTTCTGCCGTTGGTCTGGGTAACATCTGGGGCTTCCCCTACAAGATGGGTGCCAACGGTGGTTTTGCATTTTTGCTGTTGTACCTTGCACTGGGTATCTTCGTCGGCTTTGTCGCGATGGTGGCGGAGTTGGCTCTGGGTCGTAAGACTGGCAAGGGTGTCATCGGTACTTATCAGGCACTGTCCAAGAAGTTCAGTTGGATTGGTTGGCTCGGTGCTATCTCCCCGTTCCTGATTATGACATTCTACAGCGTTCTGGGTGGTCACTGCT
>JAZRID010000071.1:0-5111 GCA_045645125.1 Oscillospiraceae bacterium
CCATGTAACTGTAGGCGGCGACGGCGATGGGACCCAGCAACTCAGGGGCGAGCTTACTGGTGACGAAGATAGCGGTAGGGCCATCTGCACCGCCGATGATGCCGATGGAGGCAGACTGCACCTCGTTGAACAGAGTAGACAGACGGCAACCGACAAAGGTCATAAAGATACCGAGCTGTGCGGCCGCACCCAACAGCAGGCTCTTGGGGTTGGCAATCAGGGGACCGAAGTCGGTCATTGCACCCACGCCCATGAAGATAAGGCAGGGATAGATACCCAATTTGACACCCAGATACAGAATGTCAAGCAGACCGAGGGAGATAGTCTGGCCGACCTCGACCGTATTGCGGACTGCTTCGCTGACACCGAGAGCTTCCAGTTCAGCCAGAAACTCCGCAGTGACAGGCGCACCGCCGAACAGCTCCCAGTTGACATGGCCGCCGGCGAACAGGATTTCGTGGTACATTTCCGCGCCGGGCAAGTTTGTCACCAACATACCGAACGCGATGGGGAGGAGCAGAAGCGGCTCAAATTTCTTGACAATCGCCAAATACATGAGGACGAAGGAAATGCCCAGCATAATCAGGACTTTCACATCGCCGTTGGCAATCATATAGAAGCCGGTCTGCTGAATAAAATTCAGGATAGCTTCCATGGGTGAATCCTCCAGTGCAGCGGCATTAGCCGATTACGCACAGCGGAGAGCCGGATTCCACAGAGGAGCCCTTGGAGGTGTTGACGGACAGGATGGTACCAGAGCAGGGAGCCATAATCTCGTTCTCCATCTTCATGGCCTCCAGAATGAACAGAACCTGACCCTTCTTCACGGAATCACCGTTCTGCACCTTGACATCGAGGATGGTACCGGGCATGGGAGCAGTGACCTTCTCGCCGTTTGCGGCAACAGGAGCGGGCTTAGCAGCAGGAGCAGGAGCGGGAGCAGGTGCAGGAGCTGCGGCAACGGGGGTAGGGGCGGCAACAGCAACGGGAGCGGGAGCGGCGGCACCATCAATCAGCTCGATTTCGACCTCGTAGATAGCACCATTGACATTAACTCTGTACTTTTTCATGTTTCTTTTCTCCTCTGATTTTTCAAAATATTTTGGGGACAAGGATACGGTGGGAGAATTTCTCCCAGTTCAACGCGATGGCAAAATTAAGCAACGCGCTTGAACGAACGGATGCGGATGCTGGAGATATCTGCGCCGAGGTCCTCTGCAATCGCGGCAGAAACAGCCGCAATCATGGCCTGACGCTCTGCGGTGGGGACGGCAACAGGGGTGGTGCCGCCGACCTGTTTCAAGGACTTGATACGGATACCAGAAACATCGGTACCAAGGTCCTCCGCAATCGCGGCGGAGATGGCCGCAATCATCGCCTGACGGTCAGCGACAGGTGCTGTAGCAGGGGCAGCACCGCCAACATAGCGCAGGGAGTGGATGCGGATGCCAGAGATGTCCGTGCCAAGGTCCTCCGCAATCGCGGCGGAAATGGCGGCGACCATCGCCTGACGGTCGGGAATGGCAGCGGGTACGGCGGTCGGAGTTGCAGGTGCCTCCGCAGGGGGCATCGCCACAGCGGGCGTTTCCTCCTCTGGCACAATGACGGTCGGTTCCTGTTTTTGCAGGAGCTGACAGACTTTGCTCATCATTGTGCTGAGAAGGATAATGCAAATCAGACCGAAGAACACGGTGCCAAGACCCATGAGAACGACGAAAAGGTTGCTGGGCATTAGGCGGTTCCTCCTTCTAAAATTTTTGTGGGTTGCCCCACAAAAGTGACAAGTGCAATCCGAGGATAACACTTGTGCAAAGGCACTCCCATTATAGCAGAGGTTCGACAAAAATTCAATACTTTGCGCTGTACATTTCCGCTAACCTTTCCCATTGTTTCCCTATATTTCTGCACGGTTTCTTGCAAAAAAGAGAGGGGTTGACGCAAACACGCGCCAACCCCCATGGGAAACCTATTAGCTGCGCAGGGCATCTGCCAACTGCTGTAATTTCACTTCGCTCTCCTCGTTCAACGCGGAGAGAATCGTAACAACGGGTGTAACAAAGGTCAGATTCTTGCTCTTCTCCAACATCCCCTTCATGGTACGTGCGGCAGTGGGAGCCCAACTGCCGTTCTCAATGAACGCAACCGTGCGGTTGGAGAAACTGCGACTCGTCAGGTGGTCGATAAAAGTACGCATATAGGGGAAGATATCGCCGTTGTAAGTGGGTGTGGCAAGCACCAACTTGCTGAAGCGGAACGCATCCGCGACAGCCTGTGCGGTGTCACAGCGCGCGAGGTCGTAAGTAACTACGGTCTGTCCCTGTGCCTTGAGAAGCTCCGCCAGCTTTTCCGCGGTCGCCTTGGTATTTCCGTAGACAGAGGCATAGGCGACAACCACGCCCTCCTCCTCGGGGGTGTAGGTGGACCAAGTGTTGTACAGGCCGATGTAGTAGCCTAGATTTTCGGTGAGAATCGGACCGTGCAGGGGGCAGATAGCGCGGATGTCCAGCGTGGCGGCCTTCTTCAGAATCGCCTGTACAGGTGCGCCGTACTTGCCCACGATACCGATGAAGTAGCGGCGGGCCTCTGTGACCCAATCGCTCTCCTCGACATCCAGTGCGCCGAACTTGCCGAAGCCATCAGCGGAGAACAGCACCTTTTCGGTGCTCTCATAGGTCATAATGACCTCAGGCCAGTGTACCATCGGGGCGGTGACGAAGTGGAGGGTATGCACGCCCAAGGAGAGGGAATCTCCTTCGGTGACAACGACACGGCGGTCGGCAAAATCCGTGCCAAAGAAATTTTTCATCATCGTAAAGGCCTGTGCGGAGGAAACAATGGTGGCCTGGGGGTATGCCTGTGCGAAGTGGAAGATACTGCCAGAGTGGTCAGGCTCCATGTGCTGTACCACCAAGTAGTCTGGCTGACGCTCGCCAAGTTCCTGCCGCAGATTTTCCAACCATGCGTGTGCAAAATGGACATCGACGGTATCCATAACCGCAATCTTCTCGTCGATGATTGCGTAGGAATTGTAGGACATACCGTTTGCGACCTTGTACTGACCCTCAAACAGGTCTACCTCGTGGTCGTTTACACCAATATAGCGAATGGTTTCAAAATTCACTGAGATACTCTCCTTTTCTTAATTCTTCAATCTTATGCTTAAATCTTAAAATCCTCTGCTGTATGTTTGCTGGTTTCTAACTTCATCGGGCGGGGTGGTTCGCGACGCAGAGGGTCGTAGCGAAATCCTCGACAGTGAAATTCTGGCGCGACGATGCCCTTGCGGGAGCAAATGACTTCGCGCTCGTTGATGGCATTTCCTCGTTCACAGTAAGCACAGCGCGGTTCGATATCTTTGCGGAATAACCTCATAAAATGTGCCTCCTTTACAGGGTTTGCAGAACAACCTCATCATTCTGCTCCGTCACAGTCAGCTGTGTGATGGGGCGGTCATAGCTGTTGATGATGGCAAGGGCCATGCTGTCCTCCACCTCTTTCTGGATGGTACGGCGCAGATTGCGTGCGCCATAGGTGGCGGAATACGATTTTTTAATCAGATAGTCCACCAGAGCATCATCGTAGGAGAAAGTGAGCCCCTTTTCCTTCATGCTGATTTTGAGTTCATCCAGCATCAGACGGGCGATAGGCTTGAAGTTCTCCTCGGTCAGCTTGTTAAAGTAGACGATTTCATCCACGCGGTTGATAAACTCAGGACGCAGGAAGCTCTGGAGTGCTTTCATGGCGCGGTCCTTGCCCTGCTCGTTGACGGTCTTGTTGAAGCCAACACTGCCCTCCTTGCGGTCACTGCCAGCGTTGGAGGTCATGACAATCACGGTGTTCTCAAAGTTGACCTTGCGGCCGTGTGCATCCGTGATTTGACCATCATCGAGAATTTGCAGGAGGACATTGAGCACATCGGGATGTGCCTTTTCAATCTCGTCAAACAGAATGACGCTATACGGCTTGCGACGAATTTTTTCCGTCAGCTGTCCTGCCTCGTCATAACCGACATAGCCGGGAGGAGAGCCGATAATACGGGAAACGGAGTGCTTCTCCATAAATTCGGACATATCCAGACGGATAAGACTCTCAGGGGCATTGAACAAATCCTCCGCCAACTGTTTGACCAGTTCCGTCTTACCCACGCCCGTGCTACCGACAAAAATGAAGCTGACAGGCTTGTGCTTGGGGGAGATGCCTACGCGATTTCTGCGGATAGCGGCAGAAACGGCAGTAATTGCCTCATCTTGTCCGATGATTTTTTGCTTCAAACGCTGGTCGAGTTCGCTCAGACGCTTAAACTCCTCCTCGCGAATCTTGCTGGCAGGAATCTTCGTCCAAAGCTCAATCACACGCGCCAGATTTTCCATCGTCAGCTCAGGCGTACCGCGTGCTGTCAGTTCGTCCAGTTCGGACTGCAACTGCAACTCACGGCTCTTGAGTTCCGCCAGACGCTCAAAGTTGGGTTCCTCGGCGGCCTCCAACAGTTCGCGCTCCTTGGTGTAGTCGTCCAGTTCGCGCACAATCTCCTGTCGGCGGTTGATGTCGGCATCCTTGAGGTTCATATCCGAACAGGCCTCGTCAATCAGGTCGATGGCCTTGTCGGGCAGGAAGCGGTCGGTGATATAGCGTTCACTCAACAACACAGCCTGTCGCAGAATCCCCTCAGGGATATGCACACCGTGGAACGACTCGTAGTAGTGGGCGATACCGCGCAGAATCTCCATGGTATCCTCCAGATTGGGCTCGTTGACGGTAACGCTCTGGAAACGACGCTCCAGTGCGGTGTCCTTTTCGATGTGCTTGCGGTACTCGGTAAAGGTAGTCGCACCGATGACCTGAATCTCACCGCGTGAGAGGGCAGGCTTGAGGATGTTGGCGGCATTCATACTGCCCTCGGCATCGCCTGCGCCGACGATGTTGTGGACCTCGTCGATGACGAGGATGATGTTGCCAAGCTTGCGGATCTCCTCGATGAGACCCTTCATGCGGCTTTCAAACTGGCCACGGAACTGGGTACCGGCCACCAAAGCCGTCAAGTCCAGCAGATAGACTTCCTTGTCCCGCAGCTTGAAGGGCACTTCGCCTGCAGCAATGCGCTGGGCCAAGCC
>JAZRID010000072.1:0-5440 GCA_045645125.1 Oscillospiraceae bacterium
CCGACATCAGTGGTCTCAGGCTTCTCGCCGAAAATGCGCTCACGCAGCAACTGGGGATTGAGCTCATACAGGTTGCCGATCAGCTCCTTGCCGACGCACTCGATGCCGGCAGCGCGGATCTGCTCCTCCATGAAACCGTCCAGCTCCTCGATGACATAGATCTTGTCCATCTTCTCAGCGAAGGAACGGATCAGACCCATGGGCAGAGGATTGGTGATACCCAGCTTGAGGAAGGAGGTGTCAGCAGGGAAAGCGTCCTTAGCATACTGGTAAGCAATGGAAGCGGTGATAACACCGACCTTGCCGTTAATCTCCTGGGTGTTCAGGGGGCTGGTGTTGGCGTACTCCTCCAGAGCCTTCATGTTCTCCTCGACCTTGGGGTGGTTGAGGTAGGCGTTAGCAGGGGTAGAAACATTCTTACGGATGTTGCGCTCGTACTTGGACACTGCGACCTCGGTACGCTCGCCCAGCTCAACCAAGCTCTTGGAATGTGCGACACGGGTGGTAGTACGGAACAGAACGGGGGTATCAAACTTCTCAGAAATCTCATAAGCGGCCTTCATAAAGTCGAGGCACTCCTGAGAATCGGAGGGTTCAACCATAGCCATCTTTGCCGCACGGGCATAGTGGCGGTTATCCTGCTCGTTCTGAGAGGAGTGCATACTGGGGTCATCTGCGGAAACGATAACGAAACCACCAGTGACACCGTTGTAAGCGGCGGTGAAGATGGGGTCAGCGGCCACATTGACACCGACATGCTTCATAGCGGTCAGGCTACGCACACCAGCGATGCTTGCACCGTAGGCGACTTCGGTAGCGACCTTCTCGTTGGGAGCCCACTCGCAGTACAGAGCGTCCTTGTAGAGGGGGAGGTTTTCAAAAATCTCGGTGCTAGGGGTACCGGGATATGCGGAGCACACCTTGACACCGGCTTCATAGGCACCACGGGCAATGGCTTCATTGCCAGTCAGCAAAACTTTATTCAAAATGAATGACCACCTTTCATTTGTATTGATACTTTAATTTTACAAAAATGCTTGCAAAGTGTCTAATACCATCTTATAATAATGGTATTAGAAAAACTTATTCCATACAAAAGAGATAGGCGAAACTTATGACCATTACACAAATCATCTATGCGCTGGAAACAGCACGGCGCAAAAATATCTCCAAGGCCGCCTCTGCCCTATTCGTATCGCAGTCCGCGCTCTCCCAACAGTTGCAGAAGTTGGAGCGAGAACTGGGGTATCAGCTTTTTGAGCGCACGGCGCACGGATTACAGATGACCGCCGAGGGGGTGTTATTCTGCGAGGAGGCACAGCCCCTCCTCGAACACTGGGAACAATTTCAAAAGACCGTCCGTAGGGACAGCACCGTGAAAAAACGGCAACTCCGCATCTGCATGGGTTCTCGCGTCTATTCCAACGGACTTTTTCAAGATGTTCTGCGCTTTTTTGACGACCACACCGACTTGGAAGTGACATTTGTGACCGAGGCAGGGCGCGACTTTGTAGCTGGGTTACGGGATGGTTCGATGGACCTCGCGCTTGACCGCCTGCCCAGTGAGGATATGCACCTCAACACGCTGTACTCCTGTAATCTGGTGCGCGAAACGCAGTGTGTCCTGATGGCGAAAGATGACCCCCGTGCGGTGAAACACAGCATTTCCATCAAGGAATTACAGGGGGCAACCATGATTTCTGGCTTGGAAAATTCCTCCGAGGACAAGACTCTCAAGGAGATTTGTCGCAAAAATGGGGTGACGCTCAAGCGCATTTTTCGCTCCGACGGCATTGAAACCAGTATGAACTTAGTACGCAGCGGGAAAGGTGTGGCATTGGGGCCGAAATCGTTTGCCGACTTCTACCATGTCGCGGCCGTGGAATTGACCCCACCCGTGGACATCACGCTAAAATTTATCTGTCTGAAAAGCAGTCTGAAACGCAACGAAATCCTGCTGTTCCGTGACTACTTGCAACAAACCTGTCGCAAGCGCGGACTGCTACCAGAGGAATAAAACACTGGGGAGTGTCGCACCACGCTACACTCCCCTTTTCTCATGTAAAAAAAATGATTATTTTTTACCGAACAAACTGCCCAGACCGCCGAGTAGGTCGCCCACTTTTTCCATAGCGAGCTTGGCCTTGATGCCGTCAATTAGCTTCTCCACCTGGTCGTCGGGCAAATCCACACCCAACAGCTTCTCCAGACAGGCAACAGGCTCCTCGTTGAACTTCTTCAAAACAACAGGGTCCTTCTCCAACTTCTCGACCAATTCTTCAATCATCTTTTTGATATCCATATGTATCTACCTTACTTTCTTGTGATTTATAACACTAAAAATCATGTGCCCTACAGATTGCTGTCAACCATCCGCAACAGGCACATGATTTTTTGTATGCCGTGAAACTTATTTGAAATCGTGCGCGTCCTGCAACACCATGTCTTTGACTTTCATCAATCTTGTGGTGTTACCGCGCTCATTTTCATCCAGCTTCATCGAGATATAACGAATATTTGTCTGCAAGTCGGGAATCATCACATACTCCAACGCATTGACTCTGCGACGGGTCTTTTCGATATCGGCGGCTAGAAGTTGCATGGTCTTTTCAACCTGTGCCAACTCCAACATATCCTGAAACACACCAGAAAGTGCTTCCAGTGCCGCATCCAACTCACCGCTGGTCTGCGCGAAGCCGTAGGGATAAATCTCCGAGGGGTCCTCATTACGGGTGTGGAACTGGTAGACAGGAACATCTACGGACATGATATTTCTAAACTTCATATCCAATGCCACACTCTGCTTAGGATAGAGCAGTGCCTGCTCCAACATCTCCGGGGACATCAAGGCGGCGGCCACGGTAAAGGCGGCATTCGCTTGCTCCAGTCCCCTCTCCACCTTGGCGCGCAACTCGCGGTTTTTGCGAACAATCTCCAAGAACTGCTTCATCAACTCGTCGCGCTTATCCTTGAGGAGCTTATGACCACGCACAGCGGTCTTGAGCCGTCCCTTGAGTCGGCTCAATTCCATTCTGGTCGGGTTTACGGTCGTAGAGGCCATCAGTTCACCTCTTTTCTCATTGTTTTAGAGCGTATCAGTCCTCACGGGGCAGATACTTATCAATCATATCCTGCTTAATACGCTTGAGTTCGCCACGAGGCAGAATCTTCAGCAGTTCCCAACCTAGGTTCAGCGTTTCCTCGATGGAGCGGTTCTCCTCAAAGCCCTGATTGACATAGCGTTTCTCAAACTCATCGGCAAACTTCGCAAACAGCAAATCGGTCGGGCTCAGTGCGGACTCACCCAGAATGGTCATCAGCTCCTTGGCTTCCTTACCAGATGCGTAGGCGGCAAACAGCTGGTTCATGGTACTCGCATGGTCCTCACGGGTCTTGCCAACGCCGATACCCTTATCTTTCAGACGGCCCAAAGAGGGCAGAACATCGACAGGAGGCAGAATACCCTTGCGGTAGAGGTTACGGCTGAGGATAATCTGACCCTCGGTAATGTAGCCCGTCAGGTCGGGGATGGGGTGGGTCTTATCATCTTCCGGCATGGTCAGAATGGGAATCATGGTGATGGAACCCTCGTGGCCGAGCTTACGACCTGCACGCTCATACATGGTGGCAAGGTCAGTGTACAGATAACCAGGATAACCACGGCGACCAGGGACTTCCTTCTTTGCCGCGGAAACCTCACGCAGAGCTTCAGCGTAGTTGGTAATGTCGGTCAGAATGACCAGAACATGCATTCCCTTTTCAAATGCCAGATACTCAGCGGCAGTCAGTGCCATACGAGGGGTAGAAATACGCTCAACAGCAGGGTCGTTTGCGAGGTTGGTAAACAGCACGGTACGGTCAATTGCACCAGTGCGCTTAAATTCATTCACGAAATACTCGGATTCCTCAAAGGTAATACCGATGGCGGCAAAGACAACGGCGAAGTTACTCTGACCGCCCAGCACTCTTGCCTGACGCGCAATCTGTGCGGCTAACTGTGCGTGGGGCAGACCAGAACCAGAGAAGATGGGCAACTTCTGACCACGAACCAGCGTATTCAGACCGTCGATAGTCGAAATACCAGTCTGGATAAACTCGTTGGGGTAGTCACGCGCCGCAGGGTTCATGGGCAGACCATTGATATCGAGATACTTCTCAGGCAGGATATCGGGGCCACCGTCGATAGGCTCGCCCATGCCGTTAAACACGCGGCCGAGCATATCGCCACTCACGGCCAACTGCAGTGGATGGCCGAGGAAGCGAATCTTGGAATCACGCAGGTTAATACCAGCAGAGGACTCAAACAGCTGCACAACTGCCTTGTTTCCGTTGACTTCCAGCACCTTACAGCGACGGGTAGTACCGTCGGTCAGTTCAATCTCCGCAAGTTCGTCGTAGGTAACACCTTCGACCTGCTCAACGACCATCAGAGGGCCAGAAATCTCGTGTATGGTACGGTATTCTTTCATCATACTTCAGCACCTGCTTTCTCCTCAATCGCCGCGATTTCCTGCTGCATCTCCTCGGCAATAGCGTTGTACTCCGCAACATAGTTATCAGCATCGACGAACTTAGCACGGCCAATCTTTTCCTTGGAAGGAATCTCAAACATCGGTTGCAGAGCCGCACCCTTGGCAATTGCATTACGGCACAGGCGGTCGAAGTCCAGAATCAGTGCCAACATACGCATCTGACGGTCGTGGCTGGAATAGCTGTCCACATCCATGAAAGCGTTCTGCTGGAGGAAGTCCTCGCGAATCATCTTCGCAGTTTCCAATGTCAGCTGGTCAGCGGCACTCAGCGAATCCTTACCGACCAACTGCACAATTTCGTTCAGTTCCTGCTCCTCCTGCAACAGACTCATCGCCTTATTGCGGTTCTGCATGAACGCAGGACCGTAGTGTTCATCAAACCACGGGGTCATGGTATCCAGATACAGAGAGTAGGAATTTAGCCAGTTGATAGCTGGGAAGTGACGGCGGTATGCCAGAGAGGAGACCAAAGACCAGAACACCTTAACAATACGCATCGTACCCTGCGAAACAGGCTCGGACAAGTCACCACCGGGAGGAGAAACTGCACCAACGGCGGTCAGACTGCCCTGACGGGAATCGCTACCCATACACTCAACCACACCAGCGCGCTCATAGAACTGTGCCAGACGGGAAGCGAGGTATGCGGGGTAGCCTTCTTCACCGGGCATTTCTTCCAGACGACCGGACATCTCACGCAGAGCCTCAGCCCAGCGGGAGGTGGAGTCAGCGATAACGGCAACGGCATAACCCATGTCGCGGAAATACTCCGCGATGGTGATACCGGTATAAACGGAAGCCTCACGGGCTGCAACGGGCATATCGGAGGTGTTTGCGATCAGAACGGTACGCTTCATCAGAGACTCGCCGGTTCTGGGGTCCTGCAGTTCGGGGAACTCACGCAGAAC
>JAZRID010000073.1:0-1427 GCA_045645125.1 Oscillospiraceae bacterium
GCATTCCTCGGCGTATTGGTCGTTGCCTTGGTTAGCTTAGTGGGCTTACTGATGGCCGAAAGAAAAGCGGTGCATCCCATTTTACCTGGTAGCTTTATGAAGCGTGGGGCGTTTATCCTCAGTGTTCTTGCGTTATTCCTAACACAAGGACTGATGCAAGCCAATATGACCAATACCATTGTCTTTGTGAACTACACCCAGCCGAACAATGCCACGATATCTGGCTACGGTATCTCCGTCCTGTACCTCGGAATGTCCTTGGGGGCGGTACTGGTAGGCCCTCTGGCGGACCGCTTAGAACCGAAATATGTGTTGACAGGTTCTCTGCTGTTGACGGGTATCGGCTGTGGCCTCCTGTTTTGGTTTTCCACCCATACGGCGGTTCTGTTGCTGATGGCATCGCTGGGCATCTTGGGGGTTGGTCTGGGGGGCAACGGCACCATCTTTATGAAAGTGGCACTGTCGGGGCTGTCCCCACAGGCGGCAGGTACTGGCACTTATGGCCTGTTTCGTGACCTTGCCGCGCCGTTTGGCGTGGCGGTTTTTGTTCCGTTATTCACTAACCAGATTACCAGTCTGGTGACAGGTGGGGCAACAGGGGCACAGGCGGCGGTCCGTTCCGTTCACGCACTGGCACTGGCGGAGCTACTTTGCATTGCGGTCGGTATGGTTGTCGTATTCTTTTTACCGAAGATTCATCATGAGGGAGAAGTAGCATGAGATTGACAGATAAAGTAGTATTGATTACCGCATCCACCCGTGGCATTGGACTGGCCTGTGTAAAGGCCTGTGCAACGGAGGGAGCCATCGTCTATATGGCGGCCCGCAATGTAGAACGGGCGCAGAAGATTGCGGATACCCTGAATGGCGAGGGCTACCGCGTAAAATGCGTGTACAACGATGCGATGCAGGCGGAAACTTTTGCTTCTATAGTGGAAGATGTTGTAAACGAGGCAGGCCGTATTGATGTGTTGGTGAATAATTTTGGCACATCTAATCCTGGTAAAGATTTGGATTTTGCCAATACAGACCCCCAAATCTTTTTGGACACCGTAACTTTGAATCTGCGGAGTGTCTTTATGGCGAGCCAAGCGGCGGCCAAACACATGGCAACGCAGAACGGGGGTAGTATCGTCAATATTTCATCGGTCGGCGGTATCGTTCCCGATATCTCGCAAGTCGCTTACGGAACAAGCAAAGCGGCCATCAACTATCTGACCAAGCTGATTGCCGTCCATGAAGCAAAAAACAAGATTCGATGCAACGCGGTGTTGCCTGGCATGACTGCAACCGAGGCGGTGGAGAAGAATCTCTCAGAGGAATTCCGTAGCCTGTTCCAACGGCATATCCCTCTGGGGCGCATGGGTCTGCCTGCGGAAATCGCAGAAGCTGTGGTCTATTTCGCCAGCGATGCATCCGCCTACACC